>PAPL01000031.1 GCA_002708885.1 Verrucomicrobiales bacterium
GTACCCTTGATGATTTGAGGAGAGAGGAAAGTGGATCTAGTGGTTATGCGAGGCGGCTCCGGCATGGCCAGATCGGAGAAGGTCTCAATGACTATGATTCAATTTTTGAAGAGTTAAAGAGGGTAGATTTTACTGGATGGATCAGTATTGAGGATGGTGTCGATGGGATAGATCAGCTTCGAAGAAGTGTTAATTTTCTGAAGAAGAAAATGTCAGATCATTTTGCACGATAATTTCTTGTTCTGATTAAGATTTTTGACATTCCGTACACCAAAGTTAAGAAAATTACTGAACAGGAAAATAAAAAATATTAATTGATCGTTTTTTAGCGGATTATTAGAGAGATTTGTATTTTTTTGTTGGTTAAAGTGTTGCGTAAGATTTATCTTTTACGGAAGTAATAATAATAGTTTTCCGTTTAGTAGTGAATTTTAAACCACATGCCACAAGTATAATTTTGATCTTTTTTGCGGGAGTCCTTTGTGCTGCACCAATAACTTCAGAGCAGTTGCAATTCTTTGAATCGAAGGTCCGTCCTCTCCTGGCTGATAACTGCTACAATTGTCACTCAAATAAAGCTGAGAAGTTAAAGGGCGGACTCTATTTGGACCATGGTACGACTGTGCTTTCTGGAGGAGATTCGGGTCCTTCCGTAATTGCTGGTGATCCGGACAAGAGTCTTTTGATAGAGGCGGTACGTTATGAAGATCCGGACACACAAATGCCTCCCAAGAAGAAATTAAGCGATGAGCATATAAAAATTCTTGAAGATTGGGTTAGGATGGGTGCGCCATGGCCCAGTGAGCCATTACCTGATTCAGAAAAAAAACTTGGTCCAAAAGTTTTTGATTTAAAAAAGCGGAAATCGGAACATTGGTGTTGGCAGCCAATAGCTAAAAACAATCCACCCCAAGTTGTTTTCCAGGACTGGTCTTCAGACCCTATAGATCACCATATCTTGTCAGCGCTCGAAAAGAAAGGGCTAAAGCCTTCCTCGCCAGCAGACAAGAATTCTTTGATCCGCCGCGTCTATTTTGATTTAATTGGTTTGCCGCCTAGCTCGGAACAAGTGAGTGATTTTTTAAATGACGGTTCTGATGTCGCTTATGAAAAGGTAGTCGATTCGCTCCTGTCGTCTCCTCATTTTGGAGAGCGCTGGGCGCGTCATTGGATGGATCTGGTGAGGTACGCTGAAAGTTGTGGGCATGAATTTGACTACCCTATTCCTTATGCCACAGAGTATAGGGACTATCTTATTCGCGCATTTAATAATGATGTTAGGTATGATCAATTTGCAGTTGAGCATATCGCAGGAGATTTGCTGGAAAACCCTAGGAAGAACCCAAAGGATAACTATAATGAATCAGTCATAGGGACTGGTTTTTGGCATCTCCATGAAGCGACTCATGCGCCTACGGATGTTCGAGGTAATGAAGTTGAGAGGGTGGACAATCAGATCGATGTGTTTAGTAAAACCTTTTTGGGGGTCACAGTTTCATGCGCGCGTTGTCATGATCACATGTTTGACGCTATTTCCACGAAAGATTATTACGCTTTGGCAGGTTATCTGCAAAGTTCACGCCGGCATGAGGCTTTCCTTGATCCCGGAAATGCGATTTTATCAAAAGTTAATGCAATAAAGGAATTAAAATCAAAGATGGATAGTGTTTCTGTAAACTCTTTTACGCAAAACGTATCTCCAGAGAAGATTGCTTCGTACTTGATGGCTTCGAGGGAGGTGATTAATGGCGGTCAATTGAGTGAAGCTTTGAAGAAATATAAAGTTTCAGAATTAACACTGAACCGATGGATTGAAGCTGTTAAAGACCCTAAAATTAAAGATGCGGAGCACCCCCTATTCGTGTGGTCGCAGTTCCTGGATGCCGACCTCAATTTGCCGCCGGCTTTTTTCGATAAGAAAATGGAAATGGTCAAACGTAAATTAGCCGATCAGCAACAGCAGCACCTAGAATCTACCAAGGACAGTATTAAGTTTGCAGACTTTTCTAAGGGAAATTACAAGGAATCTGGATGGTTAGTGCAAGGGGAATCTTTTGAGGATGCTCCCTCTAAGCCAGGCGAATGGAGCCAGGCTGATGGGAAACTGGCAATTCCAGGGCGGGCCAATGGAGGAAGATTGGGTGGTAAGTTACAGGGGGTCCTTCGTTCCCCTACATTCACAATTTCACATAACCAGATTCATCATCGGCTCGGGGCAAGGAAAGGAGGGCTTCGTATTCGAGTGATAATAGATGGCTATTATATGGAGCCCTATAATGGACTTTTATTCGGAGGGACAAGATTAAATGATCCCAATACTGATGGTCACAATAACTGGATTACTCAGGGAAGAGATCTGAAAATGTATAAGGGGCACAAAGCTCATATTGAATACATTGATCATGGGGACGGTTATTTTGACGTTGATGAGATTTGGTTCTCGGACCGTGGTGCACCTAAGCCCGGAGCTTCAGCGATTGCGTATAAAATCTCATCCAATGATAAAATTCATTCAGTGCAAGATCTTGCAGTTGCATATGGATGGCTTTGGAAGCGCTCGATTAATGAGGATGTGTCAAAGATGGATGAGGACGGAAAAAGGTTTCTGGCTTGGGGTATTGCAAGTGGAATAGATGATAAGAATGCGGAAAATGAATCTTTAAAGCTGAGGGGAGAAGTATCTAAGCTTTGTAATGAAGTTCCTGCTCCTCGCAAAGTTCAGGCGCTTTGTGATGGTACCGGAGAAAATGAGTTTGTATTGCTACGTGGAAATCATAGGAGACTAGGGGAAGAGGTTCCTAGGAGATTTCTTACTGCGCTTGGTGGAGAGAAAGTCCAAGTACCTCAAGTCGGTAGTGGTCGACTGTCTCTTGCGAGGCAAGTCACTGATGCAAATAACCCATTAACTGCTAGAGTTTTTGTAAATAGACTTTGGCACCATTTGTTTGGTAGAGGTATTGTTCCATCCACTGATGATTTCGGAGTCTTAGGAAAGAGACCTTCTAACGCTGCCTTGCTCGACCATTTGGCTTCTTCTTTCATGGATGATAATTGGTCTATTAAGAGAGCAATAAAAAGAATGGTTCTTACTAAGACCTATCAACAGTCAAGTTCGACTAATGCTAGAGGCTCTGAAGTGGATCCTGAAAACATTCTCCTGCACAGGGCGAATTTAAAGAGGATTCAGGGTGAATCTATTCGTGATAGTATTCTCATGATTTCAGGAAGGATGGATAATAAAATCTTTTGCGATGAAGGATCTGTTCCTGTTCATGTGACGGATTTTATGACAGGCAGGGGCCGTCCTCGAGGAGGTCCCTTGGACGGGAAGGGTAAAAGAAGCCTTTACATATCAGTGAAAAGAAATTTCCTCTCTCCAATGATGTTGGCATTTGATACTCCTGTGCCATTCAGCAGCATGGGCAAAAGAACGGTTTCTAATGTTCCGGCTCAGGCTTTAATAATGATGAACGATCCGTTCGTTCATGAGCAATCTGTGATATGGGCAAAGAGCTTTAACGGTGCAGAGTTAACGGTATCTCAGATAGTGAAGCAGATGTACATGAAGGCTTTTGCAAGGGATCCTAGCCCGCTAGAATTAGACGCGGCTTTGGAGTTCCTAGGTAAGAAAAAGGTTGATGAGCAGAAGTTAACGGATTTTGCTCATGTGATTTTCAATACGAAAGAATTCATATTTTTAAGATAGATATAGATTATGCATTGCAAGAGATTTAGACCGCAGCCTTTGAGTCGTAGAGATTTATTGAAAGGTTCAGGAATTGGGTTTGGAGCCTTCGCGTTGGATGCTCTTTTGATGCGCAATGCATCAGCTTCTAATGGTAAAGGCATGATAGGAACTCATCATGAAGTAAAAGCGAAGAGTATAATTTTTCTTTATATGGATGGTGGAGTTTCACATGTGGATTCTTTCGATCCAAAACCATTACTTAAAGAACATAACGGCAAAGATCCTTCCAAGTTCTTCAAAGTTGCTCCGACACAGTTCAATAATAATGGAAAAATTTTAGCAAGTCCTTGGGGGTTTAAAAAGTACGGCAAGAGTGGCATTCCAATCAGTGATCTTTTTCCGAACATAGCCAAACATGCTGATAAGCTTGCAGTTGTGAGGTCAATGACATCGAAATTTTCTGAGCACACAAATGCTAATTATTTTTTACATACTGGTAGTGGAGTGCAGGGAAGGCCAAGTATGGGTTCATGGGTCACTTATGGCCTAGGGAGTGAAAGTGAGGATTTGCCCGGATTTGTAGTGGTCAATGGGGGGCTTACACCTCCTGGCGGGCTTGATAACTTCAATAGTGGATTCTTGCCGGCAGCGTATCAAGGGTCAGTCTTCAAGCCGCAGGCATCTCCAGTCGCGAATATTAATCGCCGAGAATCGGATCTAAAACATCAACAAAAGAAGCTCAATTTGGTGGCTAAGTTGGATAAGGGGATTTCTAATCTCACTGGCGGTCAGGATGCAATTGAGTCGGCTATCAAGAATTATGAGATGGCCTTTCGTATGCAGAATTCAGTGCCCGAGTTGGCAGACCTTTCGAATGAATCAGATTCAATGAAGGAAATGTATGGGATGAATCACAAATATGACAAGACCCGCATTTTTGCTTCGGAATGTTTGATGGCAAGGAGATTGGTTGAAAGGGGAGTCAGGTTCATTGAACTGACATGCCCCAACTGCGGCCACGACAGATGGGATGCTCATGGAAACCTTAAGCGAAACCATGAAGATAATTCAAGAGCAGTTGACCAACCCATTGCGGCCCTCTTAGAGGATCTTGAACAGCGGGGAATGTTAAAGGAAACGTTAGTTGTTTGGGCTGGTGAATTTGGTCGGACCCCTTTTGCCCAAGGAAGTAATGGTAGGGATCATCACCCATTTGCCTATTCATTATGGATGGCAGGAGGAGGCATCAAGGGAGGGACTGTGTACGGTAAGACTGATGAATTTGGATATCATGTCATCGAGGGTAAGGCTGAAATTCACGACCTTCATGCTACCATGTTACATTTACTCGGAGTCGATCATGAACGTAGTACTTATAGATTCAGTGGTCGAGACATGAGGTTAACGGATGTGCATGGGCATGTGCTTCATGATATCATTTCATAATATCGCGCTGATAATATTTATTAGATTGGTTAAAGAAACACCTCAATGGGCGCAAAAAAGTCTAAAAAAGATAAGTCTAAGAGGAGACCTAAACCGGTAGTTGAGATTAAAGGGCTTACGGTACGATATGATCGGGTCGTTTTACGCAAAATTTCCTGGAAAATCGAGCGCGGGGAACAGTGGGTTTTACTAGGATCCAACGGTTCAGGAAAAACGACCCTGCTAATGTCGATGGCTGGGTATGTGGCACCAACCCGCGGTGATGTTATTGTTGGAGATGAGGACGTTGCGTGGAGTGAATTGAGAAAAAGAATTGGAGTCGTTAGTGCAAGCGTTGCTCAAAAGATAGACCCTGCGGAAACTGTATTTGAAGTGGTGCTGAGTGGTAAGAATGCAATGATTAATCATTGGGGAAAGATTCCTCGGGACGATAGAAAAGCTGCAAAGAAAGCTTTGAGAAAGGTGGAACTTGAGCATTTGAGGAACCGTCCATGGGGAGTCATTTCCCAAGGGGAAAGGCAAAGAGCTCTCGTTGGGAGAGCGCTAATGTGTAAGCCTAAACTGTTGATCCTTGATGAACCGTGCGCTGGCCTTGATCCAGTCGCAAGGGAGGATTTCTTGGATTTTGTAGATAGGCTCGCTTCCAGAAAGAAAGGGGCTCCTACATTGGTGTTGGTCACGCACCACGTTGAGGAAATAATTCCTTCCATTACGCATGCGGCTTTACTGAATGATGGAGAGTTTGTTGAAGCGGGTCCGGTAGAGGACACTTTGAAAACAAGCAAACTAAGAAAAACGTTTGGGGAGAATGTGAATCTGCGCAAAGCGGCTGGGAGGTATCGGCTAAAAGTTGACTAATGGATTAAATGAATTATCACATGAAGATTTGCTTAATAATATTATTTATCTTTCCCTTGTTAATTGTAGTTTCTGAGGCTTCGAATTTAAAGGGATCACGGCCAAACATTATTTTAATGATAACTGATGATCAGGGCTATGGTCCAATCGGTGCAAACGGACACCCATGGATTAAAACTCCAAACCTTGATCGCATGCATGGGCAGAGTACGAGGTTTGAGAGATTCTTGGTTAGCCCAACATGTTCGCCTACGCGTTCAGCTATAATGGGAGGAAGGCACCCCCTCAAGAATGGAGTTACCCATACTATACTTGAGAGAGAAAGAATGTCCCTTAGCACAGTGACCATTGCGCAGCATCTTAAAAAAGCGAAGTACAATACTGGAATATTCGGAAAGTGGCACTTAGGTGATGAAGAACAGTACCAACCAAATAACAGGGGATTCGATGAGGTGTTTATTCATGGGGCCGGAGGCATCGGTCAGGCCTATGCATGTAGCTGCGCGGATGCACCGGGCAATAAATATTTTGATCCAGTCATTCGGCATAATGGCAAATTTGTTAAAACGAAAGGATACTGTACTGATTTGTTTTTTACTGCGGCTTTGGGATGGATGAAAAAAATGAAAGAGGCCAAGGAACCCTTTTTTGCATACATCACCACAAACGCTCCCCATGGTCCATTCATTGCACCCTCAAGCAATACAAAACGATTCAAGGACATTGGATTCGGTAATACTCAGGCAGGTTTTTACGGAATGATCGAAAATATTGATGAGAATGTGGGAAGACTCTCAGCAAAGATATCTGAATGGGGTTTGGATGAGAATACGATGGTGATATTCATGTCTGATAACGGTATGACAGGAGGAGGCAGTGGCCGTCCCGGGAAAGAAGTTGCCAAAGGTTATCCTTTTTATAATGCAGGACAAAAGGGGTTAAAAGGAAGTGTCGAGGAGGGAGGGGTCAGGGTGCCGTTCTTCGTGCGTTGGAAAGGTAAAGTTCAGGAAAATAAAAGCATTGAAAAGAACGCAGCCCACATTGACATATTTCCGACATTTGCTGAGTTATCAGGCCTTGAGCTTGATAAAGATTTAAGGGATCAAGTAGATGGGCGTAGTCTCCTTCCTCTGATTGAGGACCCAGGGGCAGATTGGGCTGATCGATATCTATTCTCTCAGAGGGCACGATGGAAGACTGGATCTGAACCTAATGATCATATGTGGAAGGCGTATTCAGTGAGGAACCAAAGGTATCGCTTGGTAGGTGATGCTCTGTATGATATGAAGAAAGATCCTGGTCAGAAAGTAAACATTGCGTTGCAGAAACCAGGTGTCGTAAAGAAAATGCGCGATGCATATGAAAGTTTCTGGAAAGAGGCCAGACCGCTTATGGTTAATGAGAAGGTGCCAATGTCACGAACGAGGCCGTACCATGTCTGGTACCGTGAGCAAATCGACAATGGAGGGATCCCGGATTGGGAAGTTCCTAAGCTTTAATTTAACTAAATAATATAATATACTAGGGATTGTTGACCTGAGTATTGCTTGGTATGAATATTTAGTGTGTCCGTAGCTCGATTTGTCATTCTTTTAAATTTACTATATTTATTTCTCGGGTGTGNGAGTAAATCTAGCAAGAATACTGAGAGTACTTCATTGCGCAATGATCTTGTCCAGTTAAATAAGAGGAAACTTAATGGGAGTGACAGAAAATTTTCAGAAGGAATTTCAGATGTCATTTTNCATTCCAATGAATCCTCAATAAATAATNCTGATTCTTCATGGAGTACTGAGGATGTAACTANTGAGATTGAGAGTTTNTTTAGGAAAATGGTTTCTTCTGTTCCGGAAGCAGAGGAANTGATAGGAAATAATTTCCGTGGAATGGGAGTGATACCGCCTTCTTTGAAAAAGATCTCATCAAAGCCGAATGAGATTTCGATTTGGGAAGGAAATAATGAGGGCCGNTATATTGGCAAATCCCAGTTCGTTATGTCATTGCGTGAGTTGCCTGAGAATTTTCCTTTGGGGAATAAGCTCAAAGTGATCGAGATATCTAATGAGGGGAAAATATTCAAAACTACGATCCTCATTGATCATCTTGGTGAACGCAAAGAGGCTCATTCAAGATGGTTTTGTGAATGGGAACGGCGTCCTGATGAGAGGCTTAAATTGATTGGATTAGAAAGAAAATATTATTCTGAGATAAGATCTGAGAAAGNGGCTCTTTATAAGGATTTCACGCATAAAATTCTAGGGCAGACACCCANTTATCACTCACAGATCAATAAAGGTATTTCTGAGTGGGCNGGTCTGATAACAAAGTTCGGTGACATGGCTATGACTGGNCATCATGGTCTTGCTATTGGTGATGTGAACGGGGATGGGAGAGATGACATTTTTGTATGTGACGGGGGCAGCTTGCCGAATCGACTCTATGTTCAGAATGAGGACGGAACTGCGATGGATATTTCAATGCGTGCCGGTATTGATTGGTATGAAGATTCTCGGGCAGCGCTTCTCTTGGATCTGGATAATGACGGTGATCAAGACCTTGTCGTTGCTACTATAGCGATGATTGTTTTTGCTGAAAATGATGGTGCCGGTCAGTTTACAATTAGAGGAGGTTTTCCAGATGCCCAATATCCGTTCTCCCTAAGTTCATCAGATTTTGATTTGGATGGTGATCTTGATGTGTATGTTTGNATATATGGCGAAGGGGANAGGAATTCTGGGGCGANAGGATTTGNTGAAAGGTCTCCAGTTCCTTTTCATGACGCTAAGAACGGAGGCAGAAATGTTCTCTTAGTTAATCATGGGGGATTTGCTTTTACTGATGAGACNCAATCAGTTGGTCTTGAAGTTAACAATGACCGGTGGAGCTTTTCTGCTTCATGGGAAGATTATGATAATGATGGGGATCAGGATCTTTATGTGGCCAATGATTTTGGGAAAAATTGTTTTTACAGGAATGACGGNGGTCAATTCACTGAAGATGCTAGNAGNTTAGGGTTGGAGGATACTGGTGCAGGAATGTCTGTGTCCTGGGGTGATTATGATAGGGATGGAATTTTTGATCTGTATATAGGAAANATGTTCTCTGCNGCNGGAAATAGGGTAGGCGGGCAAGAGAGATTTGCTCCAAACAGGAATGTTNATGAAGTGCAGGAAATGAGGAAAATGTCACGAGGAAACACNCTTTACCGTGGNACTGACAGAGGTTTTTTTGAAATGAGTCGAGATTCTCGAGTTTCTATGGGGCGGTGGGCATGGAGTTCGGGNTTTGTGGATATAGATAATGATGGTTGGGAAGACATTATAATTACGAACGGCTATATTACTGGCTGGAAAGAGGAGGAGGATTTGTGAAGTTTTTTTTGGCGAGAGGTCGTTTCGCCTAGTCCGGCTCATTCAAACGATAGAGTCAAGCTTTCAAGATACTCTTATTCTTGGGGCGAATTAGTTAATGCAGTTCGTGGTGGTGATTCATGGAGTGGATCGGAGAGGAATACTGTTTATCTCAATAGAGGAGAAGATGGGTTCATTGATATGTCTCATCTGAGTGGATTGGGATTAGATGATGATGGAAGGGCGTTAGCCGTGTGTGATTGGGACCGGGACGGTGACCAAGACATTTGGCTTCGCAATCGCAATGCTCCTAGGCTGAGGCTTATGCTGAACGGTAGTGAAAACAATAACGCATCAGTTTCTTTTTGTTTAGAGGGGGTTTCATGTAATCGTGATGCGATAGGCGCAAAGGTTTCATTAAAGACGAATAATGGGATAATGGTCCGTTCATTGAGGGCAGGGGAGATGTTTCTTTCGCAATCAACTAAGTGTTTGCATTTTGGGATGGGTGTGAATGAACGTGTGATGAATGTAGTTGTTTCATGGCCGGGAGGGGGCGAAGAGTCTTTTTCAGGAGTGAAGAGAGGAGGGCGTTACTTGCTGAAGGAAGGTGAAGGTGAGGCCATTGAAAATCCTCTTCCTCCAGAAATATCATTTAAAGTTCAAGACATAGATGTTGAGAAAAAAAATCTCGTGAGTGATTATATATATTTACCAGTTGAAGTTCCATTTCCTCAGTTATCTTACCGCGCTCCGGACGCAAAAATGAAAAAATTGGGAGCGGATGCAATTCCCTTATTAGTGACATTTTGGGAGAGCTCATTAGATGACAGTGCTACTGAGCTGATTTTTCTAGAGAAAGAACGTTTAAGAATAAATTCCTTAGGTATTAGAGCATTGACTTTGTCCGTCGACGGGATTGAAAGTGCGGGGTTGGCTTATGACTTAATAACTAAATCTAAATATAAAGGAGATTGGGGGTTCATTACTGAAGATTTATTTGGGATGATCAAGCGTTGGCAAAGGGCACTTTTCGAGCGCTATGTGGACATTGAATTTCCATTTTCTTTGTTACTGAACGGCAAGGGTAACTGCGTTGCTATATACCGATCCCATGTTTCAGATGGTTTGATTCAGGGCATGCCTCAATTGCTCAGAATGGATAGTATGACGCGGTGGCATAACGCACCTTTGCTACGAGGTAGCTGGTTCACTAATCCGGTCAATAAAGATTATGTAAGATTGTTTCTCGGGAAGAGAATGGGGGAATGATACGTCAGAGGCTGATATTAAAGCGGAAATAAGTTCCTTTTGATGAAGTGATGGGGTCCGATGTCCGTACCGTGATGGTTTTGGTTTTTTTGTCCTCCGAAATAGTTTCTGAAATAACCTCCATTTGTTGATCCAAATTCCAATTCTGCAGATCGTGACTCAGTTGTATTTTTATATCAGCATCAACTGCTAGGATGTTCTCCGTATAAGTGATTTCTAGATATTGTTTGTCTGAGACGCTGATTGCTTTTGCGCTAGGATGTGCGAGAGGCTCTGCAACGTTAGGGTTGGTGTTAAAGGCATACTCAACGAGGTTAATGAGGCCGTCCGCATCGTTGTCACCTAAGTTGTCAGTTATCGCATTGGCATTTTTCCATTCATTGAACCCTGTTGAGAGGGTCCCGTCAGGGTAGCCTGGTCGTCCTCCATTCAATGAATTTTCTTTCCAATTAGAAGGATCATTAGGCATTTCACCAGTAAATACTAATGACGGTCCGGTCCCATCAGTAGCAATTGGCCATGGAATCTGGTCATTATAAGTAAAATTCACGATTTCATTTCCGGCACTATTTTTAACTAATATTCGTTCGCCATCATTGGAGAGGCGGCCTGTATATTCGCCCGTTATATGAATTTTAGGGTCATTTCCATATCGTGCTCTGAATGCATTGATGTCACGAACGATGACGGTCCTTTGATCTGGATCTAGGATTGTATTCTCTGGAAAGGTGAAATTAATACCATCTTCGAAATATGTATTTGATAGATCTATCGGTGAAGAGCCTGTATTTAAAAATTCCACAAATTCGTAATTGTCGCGATCTGCGGAGACACTCAACTCATTTTCGGAAGAAGGTTCTTCTGGATGATAATGGAGTTCCGTTATTTTGAGATTGGATGAATTTGCCGGGGTTGAGCCTATTGAGAAGAAAGCTTCGTTAAGTGCGCTCCATTCTTTTTTGCTGGGGTCATATGCGCGGGCCCTTACTAATGACGGCTCATTAAGAATTACAGGAGCGGTTATTCTGTCTCCAACGCTTGTATCAACTTCTCCGCGAAGAACCAGATCGAAACTTATGTCAGAACTGGCAGGTGATGAGTTGTGGATTTCTACTGCTATATGATTAGTTCCGTTAATGAAGCTAGAGCTTGGGATTTGAAATTCATGATAGATGCGTTCGTTGGGGGTTCCGGAACTCGCGTATGTATCATACCCGGCATCCGATGGAAGATTTTTTGTACGAATTATTTCTGATCCGTTAGCGTAGACAGCGGCTCCGTCATCATATTTAAGTTTGATTATGAAAAATGAATAGGATGAGGGATTTGATAACTGGACAGTGGTCCGGAAATAGGTAGTGGCATTTCGTTGAGTTCCGGGAGCATCGTCAGAATCCACATAGCTTACAAGAGTAGCTTCATCACCCTCATTGTATCCAAGTTCTGAGGGGCCTGATGCCCATTGGGAATCATCAAAATCACTTTTAAACCATAATTTTCCTTGATCGGTGCCATCATCGAGATATTTCCAGACCTGTCCATTTTTAATGTAATCTTTAGGAACAGGAGCCTCATCATCGAATTTTGCGGCTATTGCCTTAGGGCTAATTGCTCCTCCTGAAAGTCTGGGATCTGATCCGTCCGTTGTATAATAAATGGAGCTAGTGTTGGTGCTCATGGTGATACCGGAACCTTCTGGTATGGATCCTCCATGTTGGTTAAAGACTGGAGCAATCTGGTCCGGGTACATGTTGGCGGACCTGAACCTTGCCATCATGTTTGCGGTTAGCCTCGGCAGTTGGTTATTTAGAAGATTGTTTTGATACGCTTCCCAGCTCGCAGGAGAATGGTTTGCACGTCCGCCGCGGACGTTTGTCCATCTTGCAGCTTCTGCTAAGAATGGGAGTCTAACTTCATCTACTCTGCGCTGAAGTCTTGCAGTCAGTCTATTGGACGTCATTGCCCCGTCATTGAAGAAGTGCTTATGGATCCGATCAGCGAGTAGTACCTTGTAATCTGGGTCTCCTTCTCTTCGGAAACGGTTCATGGTGTTTAGCGGTCCGTTATGAGTGACGGGATGGCCGGGATTGCGAAGGAATCCGTCAGCATCTTTAATAAAAAACTTGAATGGGACTCCTAGGGGAACAGATCCGACGCTACGGAATTCCGACTCTGAATTGCCAGAAGTCCATAGTAGCATAAAATCAATTACATTTGGAATGTCGATGTGATTAGCAGCGGATGTGAATGGACTTCTGCCATTGATTAAATTTCTAGTCTCTGTCCAATATTTTCCACTACCATCAAATACGACTCCCTGAAGGAATTCGTTGCCCGTATTGTTGGCGTTGATGGCCTCGTAATCTTCTTTGGATCCTCCTAGATACTCTGAAGCCATTGCTGCATTCCACCGTTCACGGAGGTGGTACATCCCCCAGTATGTCCCGTTAAGGTAAACATGGACGAATCGTCCATGAGGGGCAATGTGCCCCATTTCCAGCATTGAGTCATCAGTGAATCGGTTTGACATGTATGCGCCGCGGTCAATCATATCGTGCGAACCGGTTCTGAGGTTAATACTGTCAAATTCTTGGGCCGGGGGTATTTGATTTTCGATTCCCTCATAGATTGGGTAACGAAGTTTGGTGGTGCCGTACTCGGCCCGGAAATAGATGCGAAAATTCTTTTTTGAAAAGTTTGTGAAGTATCCGCCGAAATGAGTGACGCCTGCGTTTTCCTGAAATCCTTTAGTTCCATCAGGAAAAATCATTTCAATGGACATTGGTCTTTCCTTCTCTGTGTTAAGAGTGTTGGGACTTTCGATTGATAAGGATATTGAAGGTATTGCCTTGAGGGAATCCACCATTAATGGTTTGTATTTAGCGTTTTCAGTGATGGATTTACTCATGGTCCTTTGGCTAACGACATCGTCAGGAAAGACATAGGTATGAGTATCAATGTTGGTCGGTGAATATCCTGATTTAAAGGCTATTGCTCTAACTACTGTTGTTTTATCGATTCTGATAGGGGAGTCATATACTGTCCCTTCAGTTTGACTTGGAGCCGTTCCGTCCAAAGTGTATCGTATCACTGCGCCTTCGGTTTTCGTGCTTATTTCGAGTTCAAAAGGCTCTTCGTGAAAGCCTCTGTTCACATTGAACTTGGTATCACCGACGAGTCCGTCTATGCGCTGACTGTTGAGGGATCCAGGGGTTGGCTCCAAAAAGTAACCGTTTTGTGGAGAGTCTAGGTCGGTTTTTTTTCCGGCCAGTTCGGGAGAGACGAGAAAGTCGGAACTGTTCATTGATCCGTTCAGCCCTTGTATTGCCAGTATGTTCTTGCCCTTCAGCAGAGGTCCTGAAACAGGATAATCAAAGAATGTAATCGCATCGTTTTCATTAGATCTATTTGATGTGGATGTGGAGTTCCATATCGGATTGTCCGGGGCACTGAGTGATTGAATTTTTTTGCCGTTGAGATGAGCAATGAATCCGTCTTCCCATTTCATTCTCAAGGTGAGATCACTTATTCCGCTAGCGTCATTTAAATTGAATGGAATTCTAATATAAATGGACGCATTTATACCCCTCATCGCAGATTTAACATCGCCGCCGTCTCCAATGTGTGGGATGTATTTCGTTGAATTATCGTATCCGATACCAGTTTTACCAGAGGACCATGATGAATCGTCAAAGCTAGTTTCTGTCCATCCATTGATAGGAGAGGATGGAACCTGCCACTTTGCTTCATCGCCCTCAGCCATGAACTTTACTTCCCTAGGCTCCCCATAACCGCTACCGAATGAGACATCTTCATATTGCCTTGGATAACTGTCAAACTCGCTGGCTATAGTTGTTCCGTCTGGCTTGATCAGCGCCAAGAAACCTCCCTCTGAAGAGTTTAGCTTAAAATTGGTGTGAAGATCTTTTTTTGGATCTTTAAGATCTTTTCCTGAAGCGAACACTATGACGAATCCGTTATCATTGAATTCTTTTTTTGGGAAAGTCCATTTGGTTAAATTGAGGGGATCGTCTGTCAGGTGATAGCCTTCGAGGTCCCCAGTCTCTCCATTAATATTAGAAATCTCAATCCAGTCATAATTTTGACCATTGCTGTCCTTTAGGCTCTTACTATTATTTGTAAGGAATTCACTTATTACTGCCGTCTGGACGGGCTCAGCCCAAAGTTGAATGTTAAATAAGCATAAAGATAAGATTCCAAAATGCCTAAATTTTAATGATAGTGCCATGATCTTATTAGTCATGAGGGTTGTTGGTGTTAAGCTTACCAGCCAGCTCCTTTTACCTTGGTTTTGATTCTGCAAATGTACATATCGGCAGTTAAATAAAGTACCGATCCGTCTTCACCCCAGCCGCAATTGGCTGTCTTTTCTCCTGTGCTTATGCGTCCAAGTAATTTCCCAGATGATGTGAAAATTAAAACGCCTCCTGGCCCTGTGGCCCAGACATTTCCTTTGTTATCAACTTTAAGTCCGTCCGGCAGGCCCGGGAGTTTGCCTACATTTTCGGTCGCATCAAAGAACAGTTGCCCTTTCCCTAATGTTCCATCCGGATTGACAGGAAATTTTTTCCATATTGCAGCTTTGGGATCAGATTGTGCAACGTATAGGTGCTTTTCATCTGGAGAGAATGCAATTCCATTGGGACGAGTCATTTCCTTCGTGAGGAGAGTCAGTTGTCCGGATTTTGAAAGTCGATAGACTCCACAAAAGTCGAGTTCACGTCTTGGATCGTCATATCTGTTTGGTAAACCGTATGGAGGGTCAGTGAAATAAAGGTCGCCAGATGAATGATAACAGGCATCATTTGGGCTGTTTAGCCGTTTCCCTTTGTAATTATCGACTAATGTTCTTTTGCCCCCTCCTTTTGTTATGACCGATATGCGCCGGTCACCATGTTCACAGGAAACGAGTCGTCCCATCGAGTCGAGGAGTAGACCATTGCACCCGGGCTCGTTCCCGTAATCAGTTGGACCAGTGTAACCGGACGGTTTAAGGAAGAGACTCACTCCTTTATTTTCTTTCCATTTCATTACGGAGTTTCTGGGGATGTCTGAAAATAATAAGTGCCCGCCTTCTTTGTCCTTGATCCATACTGGTCCTTCGGCCCAAACAAATCCGTCACCTATGACTTCGATCTTGGTATCCT
>PAPL01000032.1 GCA_002708885.1 Verrucomicrobiales bacterium
CAAAGGCTTCACGAGCTTTTCCTGAGATGATCAGATTAAGGGCCTGATCGTAATACTCATTGAGTTTATAATCTTTAACTGCTTCCTCTACCTTGTTCATTTTCTTTGAGATTGTTTCTCTTAAAGAGGCACGCCTCTGTAGTCGAGTTGCAAAAACATCAGGCCTGAGCTGAAGGTCATCAATTTTGATCTTGGTCATTTTCTGCATGTCCATGTCCCCTCCGCTAGGATAGAGAGTATATGGGTCATATGATCGACCAAGGAAACCGCCAGTACCGCCTTTGCCGACAACGTTGGATTCCTGAAGTGGGCGAGGAAGCATTACAAATGGCAACATCGGTTCTGTCTGTGGCTTGAGTCGGATGATGTTAGAACCAAAGTTAGGGAAGTCCTTAGGTGAAGGAGGTTCGAGCTGGCCAGATGGGGACACTTTATCCGTCGTGTAGCCGGTCATCATCTGATAAATTGCAGCGGTATGGTTGAAGAGTCCGTTCGGCTCGTAACTTACTGCACGCATGAGGGTGAACTTGTCATTAATCTTGGCAAGTTCTGGAAGTATTTCAGTGAAATGAACGCCCGGTATCTTGGTGGGAATTGTGTTAAAAGCTGACCTTACGTTATCAGGAACATCCTTCTTAGGGTCCCACAGATCCAAGTGACTTGGTCCTCCCTGGAGATAAACCATAATAATTGACTTGGCTTTGCCCCAACCAGGAGATGAGCTTTGGTTAGCTTTAGCTTTGAGCTCAAGCATTGAACTTAGTGTTAGGCCGATCATTCCACCTCCACCTACTCTGAGAAAATCTCTACGAGATGGTTTGAGGTGCTTGTCGCAAAGGTCTTTTCCTGGGTCGCCTAGTATTCTAAACATCGTCTCTATTTATTAACGGTTATGGTTTCTTAAGTATAATTATATAACTGCTAGTCTTTTTGTAAATCTCTGATTTTCATCGAGAAACAGGAAAAAACTCACAATTTATCATTTTTTTTGTTTTATCGATTAAAGAGGAAAGCGGGAGTGTTGATTATTGCCCAAGCAATGTCCTGGGCTGCGGTGATTCTTTTTTGACTCTTTTGCTGTTCACTCAGCGCTGCATCCTTGCGTAATTGTGCGAGCCGATAGTCTTCTGGGACCGGTTTTTCAGCCTCTTTTATATCTGCTTCCAATTCCGATACCTTTGGATCAGCAGGTCTTGGTTTTTTAGCGTTTGCCAGATCCTCATTTAATTTTTTATAGTCCCCGTTGTTTTCTTTGTAATATTTGGTGATCTCCGCCACTTCTGCCTCGGTCCGTTCGTTCTCGGCCTTGGCAATGATCGAGGTGACATTGCCTGGAAGTCCGAAATTAATTGGCTTGGGTGAAGAGGTGACAGAGATCCGGAAACGTCCGATCGAATGGTTCTTGTCTTGATACCTTTGATCGAGATCGAACCTGAGGAGTCTTCTCCCGTCGGAATTGGGCTGTTCTTTGACTTCGAAGATGGCAGTGTGTGGCTTATTTATCTGAGGAGAGATCGCCCAACCATTTCCACTGTCATTTCTTTGTCCATCAATGGCTGTATTCACTCCATAGCCGTCCTGACTGAAATCCGCCTTTGCATTTTCCAGAGCGAACTTCTCTAGTTTTGCGTTCTCTGCCCTGTTAATCCGCATCGCGTCAACGTAGACGACGTTCTTATCATCGATTGGATCGAATCTTAGTGAAGTTAACTCACTGTCTGTCTGGAAAAAGAGACGGTAATTCTGCCAGCCCTTCTTTCCTCTGGGAAGGGTCAGTCTTGTGGACCTTTCCTCGGAAATGTTATTGTCTTTTTTAGTGGTCCAAAACAGTTGCACATGGGCCTTCCCCTGTCCGGGAAACTCGGCCTTAAGATCGACCATAAAAGTTCCTGCAGGAGCATTCAGCGCGACCGTCACTGAAGGATCATTCCCCTTACTGTTAATTTTCAGGACGCCCTTATCGACTCCGATCTCGGCCTGATTTGGCTTTTCCCAGCCATCGGCGCTCTGGTCGAAAGTCCATAACTTGACTACTTTCCAGTCTTCTTTTTTCTGAACGGCCGAACCGTGTAGTTCAAACTCTGTAAGAACAAAGTTCCCAGATCTTCCTGGCCCCCCCTTGGGCAATCTGCTGTCAGGTATCGCTTCGATCCTGACGCCCGTTATGTTTTGTATTCCGGTCGTCGCAAAGATTCTGTAATTACCGATTCCATTTTTACCGGATGCAAAGAGTGAGCTGTCATTTTCAAGTTCGAGCTTTGATCCGTTCGTCGCGTTAAAACCTATCGGGTTGATGACTTCCCAGGACGAATCCGTTGAGCTTGCTTTGGCCCATGCGGATACTTTTTGAGGAACAGTTTCCTCAAAATCTTTGATCGCTTTTTCGGCTTTGCCGATGCGTTCAGCCTGTTCTTTGTTGAGCTTTTCTTCGCGTGCGGCCATCTCCTCACGGTATTTAGTGAGCGCTGATTTGGCTGCAGCGATGGCCTTATCTCTTTTCTTTGTGGCCTTATCGGTCTCGGCTTTCAAATTGGATTCACGTTCATTGACCATTGCAACGATGTTTGCATGGTCCGTATCAATGTCATTCATCAAGGACAGGCTTGCGGCAAGTTCATCATCGTTTGCGGGCCGCGAAAGTAGACGAAGAAAAATCTCGTTAATGACTTTTTTATCGTCCTCAGATCCATTGACAAGTTTTGGGAGTATATTATTGGGATCACTGATGGCATTTCCAACAGTAGGCCCTGAAACGAGCGCCATGATTGGTCCTAACTGTAGGCCGCTACTGCGTTCGCATTCACAGGCACTTTCGCGGACCGGTCTTCCAGCGTTATCAAGGAATCCATCAGGCAACTTAATGCCGACGTCAGGGAGTTGAGCTGCTCTAGTTCCTGCTGGAACACCAGGGAAGTTGGGCTGAGCGCCTAATGATGTGTGAATCGCATCGTAGAGCACTTCTGCTGGCAGTCTTCTAGCCTTACCATGAGAGAAGTTAGTATTATCATCATTATTCCATTTGTTAGTTTCAATGGAGAGTTGATACGTTCTAGATTTGCAGATCAACCGTAGCACGTGCTGGGGGTTAAATTTACTACTGATGAATTCCTGTTCCAGATATTTTAGAAGTTCAGGATTACTTGGTGGGTTTCCTGCACGAATATCATCGAGAGGCTCTATNATTCCTGTCCCGAGCATGTATCCCCAGAGCCGGTTCACATAACTCGAAGCAAAGTACTGGTTCCCTGGAGCAGTGATCCAGTCGGCCAGCTCGGCTCTCCTCGTTTCTTTTTTTGGTTTGGTAATGTCTCTTCCAGCCAAGTAAGGGAAAGATGGCGCAGACACTTCTTTAGTTCTGTCGTGGATGACTTCACCTTCTTTCTTGTCAGAAATGAGTTCGTAAAGAGGCTTTGCACCTTCGACTGCAGTGCCTCCAATATTATTTTTGCCAGAAGCTGGGTCCCTTTTCATTTCTATCTGAGCAAAATAAGCCGCTAATTCGTAATATTGGTCTTGGGTCCATCTTTCGAATGGGTGATCATGGCACTTATTACAATTGAACCGAGTCGCGAGGAAAAGGTGCGTGGTATTTTCCATTAGTGCGTCTGGTTCACGCAGTATCTTATAGTATGAGGCGGCTGGGTTTGTTTTGTTTGAACCTGTTGCCGTTATAATTTCACGGACAAACTGATCATAAGGCTTATTGTCTTTGACTTGCATCCTTATCCATTCGCGGAGCCCCTTTGCNCCTTCCTGTCCCAAGAACTTCCTGTTAACCTGCAGAAGGTCTGCCCACTTGTTGGTCCAATGATCAGTGTATTCCTCAGATCCGATCAACTGATCAATGAGAGCGTCCCGTTTCTGTTTCTGATCCCTATTATCAGAGACAAAGTCCTGTATGACCTGTGCCGAAGGAGGTAGTCCGGTAATATCGAGATATGCTCTCCTCACAAANTCATAATCATCNCATAGGCCCGATGGCAGTATTTTCATGCGTTCCCACTTAGAGGCGACCAGTTCATCAATTTTGTTATTTGCTGGTGGCTGTTGCCAAACGAACCCGCTCCTGTCCCCCATGACTGTGACTGTAGTCGCGGTATAGTTTCCCTCGTAACGGATTAAGATAGGAGCTTCTCCTCTACGGATCGTAGTGATCAGCGAATGGTTTGCCTTTTCGGGTTCGGCAACTTCGGTGTTTCCACTTTGCACGAATGCCTCTCTCGTCACGTCGCGTTTGAGTCCATCATGATAAGTGGCAACGACCCGTATCTGTTGCTTGGTTCCAATTTTCTGGACTACTGGATTCTTAGGAAAAACTTCGATCCCTTTAACTTTAGGAGTCGAAAGGTCAAGCTTGGCACCGCCCGAGATCCAACTCTTAACAATGTTGTAATAGTCTGAGTTAATCTTGGTGATTTGTCCTCCTTCGTGAGGGACGGCTCCGGTGGCCTTGAGAAGTAATAGGCTTGAGTCTGGAGCAGCGGCATTGACGCGTCTTCCCCCAAGATCATCAGTGAATGCACGAATGTCATAGATTGGATCATATCCTCGCAAACTGAGTTTGAAACCGTTNTTGCCATCTTTTGAACCGTGGCATGTTCCCTGATTGCATCCCATTCTTGAAATGACGGGCATGATGTCTCTTACATAGTCCGGTTTAAATTCATTTTCCTGACCCTGCACCTTTACTGATAGACTGACTTTTTTTCCTTTGTGTTCAAAATTGATGGTGGAATTACCATCCTTCAAAGGCTCAACGAAGCCGGTCTCGTTAATTTTTGCAGAATCACCCTGTACAGTGATTTTTGCTAAGCGCGTTACATCAATGCTNTCACCGCTCAAGAGCTTTGCTGTTGCGATGACCTGAGCATTGGCAAATGGAGAGTCGAGTTGAATTACTGTCGGGTTCAATGTGATGGAATCAATTTCTGATAAATTGTCCTCGGCATTGAGACCGCAGGTTAAAATGAACGAGGAAATTAATCCCGTGCAGATTATATTTTTCAGTGCTGTCATATGATAGGTTTTTGCGTAAATTGTAAGTTTCAGTGCTTAAAAGGTTCTGACTATAATTTTTTCTACTGGTTAATTGGTACCGGGACAAATTCTGTGACCTTTTGACCGTTCGCAGTGTCAAAGATTCTTATATGCCCGTCTGACCCAGCAGCGGCTATTTGGGTCCCTGCCGGATTGAATTTGACTGAATAAATGCCTGAAGGTATTGAGTCTATGGCGGCGATGGTTTTTATACCGTTCTTNAAATAGTCATTCAGTTTATTGCGTTCACCATCGTTTCGGCTCTGGACAGGTTTTTTAATGATGCCATCGATGTCTCCGGGAACCTTATAGTTTGGGTCAATACCGTAAATGTGGAGGTATCCCTTTCCATTCAGACTACTACCTGCCGCAATGAGTTTTCCATCCTTGCTCCAGTCCACNGCAAATATCCTTCCCTTCAGAGGAGGGAGATTCCATAGCTGGTTCGAATCGTCTCCGATCTCACGTTTTTTGACGCGCTGTGTACGGTAAATTTTTGGAACTCCGTCAGCGCCTCCAAACAAAATTTCGTCTCTCGAAGGGTGTCTGGTCACGGATAAGATTCCGCCTTTAAGGGCTTTCGGAGTGATCGAAGTGATATTGTCTATGAATCTCTGTTCATCGACCTTAGTCAGTTTTGCTGACATGTCTCTTCCGACTGAAATCAGATAATCACTTTTNATGGAAAATACGGTGTCTATGACCCAGTTATTATGGCTTCCCATGAACAGTACTTGCTTGCCAGTCTTTGCATCAATAGCTCTGACCGTNGTGTCAGAACATCCGAAAGCGATGAGTTTTCCATCAGGTGACCANCTCCCGCCGTANACCGTATCATAAGTTACAGGAACTGATAGGCTGAGTTTTTTTGTCTCAACGTCCCATACCTGGACTTCGCCCATCCTTGCGGGAAGTCCTCCAGTCACTGCAATTTTTGTTCCGTCCGGTGAAAAGGAAATGGATTCGATTCTTTCAGACAAACCCACTAGCCTCGATTCCATTGCTGATCCGTCAGACTTATGAATCAGAACTTCATGGAACCCTGAAACGGCCAACAATGAACCGTCCGGTGAATAGTCCAGTGCACTGATCGCTGGTGGCTGAATATATTCTGGAGGATTTTCGGCAGTGTACTTTTGTTTTGCCCCTTCAGGGGTATCATCTTTGGCTCCTTCTGAGATCCATTTTTTTATCAGATCGATTTCCGTTACGTGCAAGGGGTCAGCTTTTTGAGGCATCTCAGCTTCACCGTTCTCCGGTGTAATCAAATCAATGATGTAACTCTTCTCAAGATCGGTAGGAACGATTGCCGGATCACCGCTGTCGCCACCCGCAATGAGTTTATCAAATTCAGTCATGATGTACTTTCCTTTTGCCTTTGATGGCTGGTGACATCCCTGACAATTGGCCTGAAAGATCGGTCTGATNTCTTTGTAATANCTGACGGCTTTATTTGCCGTTTCCTCATCCTTTCCCTTTGCTAATGGGGTTAAAATCATTAGGCCCAAGAAAGGAAAAGTTTTGCGGTTAAAAAGAAGCGG
The DNA here is from genome assembly GCA_002708885.1 of Verrucomicrobiales bacterium. GTDB lineage: Bacteria > Verrucomicrobiota > Verrucomicrobiia > Verrucomicrobiales > DEV007 > EC70. Next base: position 6,579 of record PAPL01000032.1, read on the forward strand.
ATTCATTTTATGTTAGTCTAAGAGATTTATCGTCACCGTTCAAGCTACAGAAGCTCACGTTTTTGCCGTTTTTCCAAAAAAGGATGCATTATAACAGTTATAAAAATTACAGCAGTTCCACAATAGAATAAAGGCCCAAATAATTGATGTTCACTGAAAAAAAAGGCCGCAAATAGCATTCCATACACAGGTTCCAGGTTATAAGCGAGGTGAATAGTGAAGACACTCAGCCGTTTCAGTAATTCTATGTATTGAGCATAGGCATATACGGTGCAAAAGCATACCAGTAAAAGTATCCAGCCGATGTCCTGATAAGAGGGAATCAGATTCGGCATGCTCTTATTCCATAGCGCGGTTAAAAGGATCCCTGCTCCTGCGATCAGTGTGGCCCCAATCATCTGATAAAGAGCAATTGTATAATGATTATATTTTCGGGTGAATCGACTGTTCAGAATTGAAAAGAGAGTACCGATACCGGCTGAAAATATTGCGATTAAGAGACCGCTCAGGTAATTGAACTCGCTTCCGACGATCAACACTATCGCTGCAATCATGATCCCTCCCAACCCAAATTCATATGTCCTGAAAGAACGTTNCTTGACTAACATCGGTTCAAGGATTGCCGTCCACAGCGAAGTCGTTGCCATTCCGATCATGCACACTGAAACATTGGCAATTTTTACCGCAAGAAAGAACAGAGTCCAATGAGTCCCGAGCAATAGCCCATTGGCTAGCATTTGTATTTGGCCCTTTCTTGAATTTGCCCCAGGTGCTTTTATGATTCTGATTAGTATTGCCAGCAGAATTCCAGCGAGCCCGACCCGGTAAAAGACGAGTACAGGACTTTCAAGTTCAATCAGTCCGCCGAGTATTGCGGTGAAGCCCCAAAGTATGACGACAAAATGAAGCTTTGCATAGTCACGGCTCACTGCAGTTNATNGTNGAGTGTTGATTATACAAAAGCCGCAGACTCTTATTGTCTGCGGCTCTTGGGNTGAATGATNATTTTAATGATTATTTAGGACCAACCATGCGAGTCGCGGACCTGAATCATGGTGTCTAGGATAGTGTTCCATGTGTCCACTTGTTCAAGCATTGCGTTAGGGAACATGCAACCGTCCCAACAAATATGCTGAATGCCTCTTTCCTGAGCATCCTTGAGCCAGTACCCAGACGCTTTCACGATATCGAGCTTGCCGTTAGGATCATCTGCGGGGCAATGTTTGCCTGTCTTATCATGAGTGCCTGCTCCGTGCACCGTTCCATCGTTTTGGGCGACATGGAAATCGATTGTCCATGGGCGGAGCTTGTCAGTCATTTTCTCGTAAGCGGCCCAGAACTCCTCGTCGCTGTAGTTTTCGCTAACTAAGGCATGTTCCGGAGCATTGTAACCCAAAAGATATAAGTAAGTNTGTGCCAGATCGGCTTGGAATCCCAGAGAGTCGGGCATTCCAACGCCTTCGAGNATGTCCAGCATATCTTTCCAGCTATGCATTCCTGCCCAACAAATCTCACCNTCGGCNGCGAGCCTTTCACCGCTGTCNGCGGCAATCTTTGCAGCTTCCTGGAAAGTTTCAATGATTGTTCCGGTATTGGCAGAAGGATTTTCCGCCCACTTCTCTACCCCGAACTCTGCAGAATCGATACGTATGACCCCGTGNTTGCGGACCCCGTGATCATTGAAAACGCCTGCGATCCTGCATGCCATCCTAACTGCATCTAGGAACTTGGCACGTTGTTCCGCGTCCCCCATTGCGGAATCTCCTACTGTGCCTGGCCATATAGGGGCCACGAGCGAGCCTACATCAAAACCTTTACCCTGGATCAGGTCGGCGATCGCTTTGATATCATCGTCGCTGGCTTCGGGATCCGTGTGCGGCAAGAAAAGAAAATAGTCAATGCCATCAAATTTGGTTCCATTGACTTCTGCAGCTGCTGTTAATTCGAGCATGCGCTCAAGACTAATTGGTGGTTCTTGTCCCTCATCGTCACCTTTGCCGACGAGTCCGGGCCACATTGCGTTATGAAGTTTTGGTTTTGGGTTGCTCATAGTTTATTTGAAATTGATTATTAACTTAATATCTAATTTTTATGGAAGTCGCGGTTAAGAGCAAGCGTCTAATCAGGATGATATGAATTTATTGCTCCAGGATCAGATAGTTAATATTAATAAAGTAAATTAATTTTGAGGCTCATCTTGGATCTCGATTGCCTTTTCCAGACTAGTCAGTAATTGAGAGAGAATCTTTTCATCAGTGATTTTGCCGCCCTCTGATGTTACGACATAAATAGTGTCAATTGCGGCTCCACGCGTTGTTGTGATGCGGGCATGGGTCACTTTGAGTTCTATTTCAGCGATCGCAGAAAGTATGTTGTGGAGTAGTCCGATCCTGTCGAGTGCCTGAATTTCAATGAGTNTATGATTTTCATCGGCTTGATTGTTTATGTAGACTCTTTGAGGGAACTGATTTGAAAGTTCGTGCCAGTCGAGGAGATCCTTGTCAGCTTCCTTGATCAATTCATCATAACAGAAATCCTTATCGTTCAATCCGGAGACTAGGAGTTTCTCAATATTTTTTTTCTTATTTAATGAAGTGATAGGCTCGAACCTTGTGGAGCATACACGGAAAATGTCAAATACNACACCATCGCCTCTGGCAAAGAACTCAGCCGAAATGATATTCACTTTTTGGGCAGCTAATGCACCGGTCAGGCAAGATGCCAGTTTGTGCTGGTCCTGCCATATGACACTGAACTCACTGCATCCTTGCTCTGCAATTTCGCGCCAATGCAGTATAGGATTTGGTATGCTGTCATCAGTTGCCCATCCTTTAAAATAGTCGACAAGAAGTCTTACATGGCGAGCGATATGTGAAGCTTCATTGCGCATAAAGTACCTTGCAGGCATCTCAGCAAAATGATCCATTGCTGTGCTCTTATGACTTTTTGGNAGCTGTTCAATTACCCTTTGGAGCAGTTCATCTTTTGCCTCCTCGCGTTTCTTTGAGAATGCTTTCGCGTCTTCNAGGTACTCTCGTGTTTCAAGATATAAGAATCGGAGAGGAGCTTCTTTAGTGTCGGTCCATGATTTGAGATCCGTACCACGAGAGTCTGCGTAGGTCAGTAACATTAGATAATTGAGCCAGCGCTTGGACCCGACCATCTGAGCAAATTTCACGATTGTGTTGGGATCATCAATGTTCTTGGTATTTGCTGTTCTCCAGAGCTCGAGATGTGAATTGACCAGAAANAGNAGGAGTTGACGTCTTTTGGTCTTNAGCGAGAACCGACGCGCAACGTTCTGAGCAAGCGTTGCGCTCGCGTCCTCNTGCTTTGAGGTGTTCATGGATCTTCCAGTGTCATGGAGTAGAACCGCCAGATAGAGTACGAAGGGGTCTTCAATTTCCTGATAGATTTCTCTGTATAAACCTTTTTTTTGATTTTCAGTTTCCAATATCAATTTGTCCAGTTCTTCAGTGACTCTGAGCGTATGCTCGTCAGCTGAGTAACGGTGAAAGAACTCATGTTGTACCAGATTGGTAAGGGCGCCGAATTCAGGTAAGTATCTTCNCAGAATTCCTGAGCTGTGCATTTCNCGGAGNGCTGTGCTGACATCACCTTTGCGGGAAAGNATCGCCTCGAAAGTGTCNCTATTAGCGTCATTGTATCTGAATGATTTATGGATCAGTTTCCAGTTACGTTTGATTAGTTCTGAGAGTTCTGGGGACAGCCGAAGATGGCGGACCTGAGCATGCTGAAAGATGCTAATCAGGCGGTGAGGATCTTCCTGAAATACTTTGCTGGATTTTGGATATATCCNGTTATTTTTGGCAACAAAACCATCNAAATGTTCAACTTTGAATTTTCTTCTGGCCAAGAAACCAATGATTGGTTTTCTAGCCTCTGACTCTCTCTGCTCAAGATAGAAGCGGTCCCCAATTTCTTTTGCCTGCAAGAAAAGATTATTGCTGTGGGTATAATAGTCCCTCATGAAACTTTCGATTTTCCGTAAGATTCCCCTTTGCTTATAACCTAGGTTCTTTGCGACCTCTCCCTGCAATTGTAGAGTCAGTATGTCCGTTGACCTTTTTTGAATATAGTGCATCTCGTTACGTACTCTGAGNAGGAATTCGTANGCGTTTTGGATTTGNCTGTAAGCTCTGGACGAAAGCATCTTTGCCTCTACCAGGTCTTTAATATTTGTGCTTTTACGCCTCACATAATTGATCCAGATCAAGTTGTGATAGTCTCTGAGTCCTCCGCAACCTTCTTTGATGTGTGGTTCTTGCAGGAAAGGTGTCCCGCTCCATTTGATGTGCCGTAGTCTAATATCCTCCAAACGCACTTTAAGGTAATCCACGCCATGACCCTTGATGCAGTACCTGTAAAAATCATTCAGCATCGACTGGTAAAGTGATTCGTCCCCGAAGAGCATCCTAGATTCAATGATGGAGGATTTGGTACGGTTGTCAGAGTTGGCTTCACTGATAGTTTCTTTTATGGAACGGACNGCNTGGCCGACCTTGAATCCACAGTCGTAGAGCATGTATAGTACANTCTCGACCATTTCTGNNGCTTCTNGGGGCAGGCCCTTTGCTCCTTTAGGGTGNAGAAAGAGCAGATCCACATCACTGCAAGGNTTAAGATTNCCNCGGCCGAAACCGCCAATTGCAGTGAGTGTAACTTCTGGAGGAGTTCCTTCAGATGCGTCTATAGCATCCATATATAGATGCTTTAATAGTGTCTCAATCAGATCAGATCTTCTTTTGCTTACTCTTCTACCTGAGCCTCCGCTACGATGATATAAGAGTATTCTGTGTTCCTCGGTTTTAAGAAATCTTCGGTAAAGTTCGAGCTTGTCCTTGCGATTGAGCTTGGCAGTTTTCTTGCGGTCTAGCCTCTGTTTGGCGTGAGCGCTAAGACTCTGGAGCTGAGGGTTGCTCATTCTATCCGGTCTCCGGTCCTTCTTTATTTACACTGAAAAGATCATCTTTTGGATTTGAACCAATAAGAGCAGTGATGTTTTTGCGGTTTGATGCTAGGTGATGGAGGGCATGGAAACAATCTTCCGGATCTGCTCCGATCTGCTGTGATAGCTCTTCTGAATTGATTTTTTCCCCTGAGTTAATTGTAAGATAATTTTCTATCTTNGATAATAGTTCCAAGAATTCTGTCGCTGCTTTTTTTCCAGCCTCTACGCCTGGTTGATGATAAGCGTTAATATTAATGAGTGCCGCATAATATGATACGGTCCTTTCATAAAGGGCAATAATGGATCCCAAATTGAATGCATCGAGTATTGGAATCGATATCGTCATCGAGTCTCGGCCAGCCTCAAAGAGTGCACCTCTTGTTCCTCTGAGGAACCCTTCTAGATAGTCTCCAGACGTGAATCCAGGATCCACTTCAATGCTTTCTTTGGTTCTTGTTTCGCGGACTTCGATGAAGGTTGCGAAGAAGTTATCTATTCCGTCCCTCAGTTGCTGGACATAAGCGTGCTGATCAGTGGACCCTTTGTTGCCATAAACTGTCAGNCCCTGATTAACGGTTTGATTGTCCCGGTCATGTTGTTTACCGAGAGATTCCATGACTAACTGCTGGAGGTACTTAGAGAGTAAGGCAAGACGATCTTTATAAGGTAATATGACCATTGCTTTTTCACCTTTTCCTTTCCCGGCCACGTGCCATGCGAGTGCCATNATGAGAGAAGCATTGTTGTGAATTTCTGGCGGGCGCGTTTTTGNATCAATGGCCGCTGCTCCTTCAAGAAAATTATCAATATCAATTCCCATCAGAGCCATGGGCAATANGCCNACTACGCTGGTAATTGATGTTCGTCCACCGACCCAGTCCTCCATAGGGAATACTCCGATCCATTCATTTTCCTTTGCGTATTTGTCTAATTTACTTTCTTCTCCTGTGACAGCAATTGCATGTGCTCCAAAGTTCAGTCCTGCATTTTCATATGCGGCCTGAGCCTCGAGCATACCGTTCCGCGTTTCTTTAGTTCCTCCTGACTTAGAAATGACCAAGCTTAGGGTCGCGTTGAGGTTCTCACCTAAACTGTCGAGGACACGATCGATTCCGTCCGGGTCCGTATTGTCAAAGAAATGAATGATCATTGGAGCGTCGTGGCCAGTAAGAGCATCGATTGCCAATTGAGGACCCAGAGCGCTACCGCCGATTCCTATGACTAGCAGATGACGAAATTTATTTTTGTTAGGAGCAAGAATTTCGCCCTTATGGATTCCGGAGGAAAAAGCTTTAATTTCAGCAATTTTCCTCATGATTGATGTGCCAAGACCATCCGGCGCAAGGTCCGGATTCCTTAACCAGTAATGACCAACACATCTGCCTCCCTTGTCCTTATCCTCATCAGTGTTTACTTTTTCCCCTGATTCGATATTGTTCAGCTCAAGCAGTGCACGTTCTATGGATTCTTTCTGAGCGGCTACCATGTCCTTGGGTAGCCTCATTTGACTAAGGTCAAGCCACAGGTCTGGTTTAGAATAGCGGATCAGTTGTTCCGAGAAGTCCTGCCAGTTACTTTTTTTCGACATGTTTGAGCTATTAGATAAGAGCTAATTAAGTATTAGACTAAGGAAAAGATTAACAATTTTTAAATGCCATTAATTAAAGCATTTCATCGAGAATTTTACCATTTTTGAAGTGAGAAATATCTCCCCATGTCCTGAGTCTCCAACCATCTTCAGAGTGAAATTCAAAGACATTTACTGCAGTGTTGGGTATACTGAACCGGCGTTTGTCTTGAAGATTAATATTTAGACAAAAACGTAGAGCCATTGATACGAATCCCCCATGAGTGACGCAAAGAATTTGTTCGCCATTATGCCGCAAAGCAATTTCCTTTAAGCTAGTTTGGGTCCGATCAAAGAAGTCTCTCCAACTCTCTCCTCCTTTGGGCCTATAGTCGGGATCGCATGACACGTGTCGTTTGTAATCCTGGGGCATCTGATCAGCAAGGTTCTGGTAAGTAAGGCCTTCAATGCAGCCCAATGACCTTTCACGTAAAGATGGCTCTTTTTGGATAATCTTTTCCTGTCCTATTGGGTTGCATATTTGTTTTGCTGTCTTTAGGGCTCTACCTAAGTCTGAGGAATAGACGGCATTGAAGGAAGTTTCTGACTCGAGAAATCTATTTCCAAGATCCTTGGCCTGCTCTTTGCCTTTTGCGGTCAGTTCGCTGTCCATATGGCCTTGATGAATGCCTTTGAGGTTCCATTCAGTCTCGCCATGACGTATGATATAAACTGTGGTCATACGGTACCGATATTCGCTGGTCAATTAGCTTTGGTCAAATAAGACCAATCTTTAAATTTTTAATGAATGAACAGGATTTAATTCCAGAGTCATTTATAATATAATTTTGTGCAGGCTATTTTATTCTAATTTATAATGACTTTAAAATCTCTAGGTTGGTCCGATTTTTTCAGGCAAGAGTTTCAGTCATTGGATAAGGGCGAT
>PAPL01000033.1 GCA_002708885.1 Verrucomicrobiales bacterium
TTCTAAAACTGAATCTCTGCTGACAAAGAGCCAAGAAGAGCTGAAGGAAACCCTAACAGCTTACGACCGTCTGGAGGATGAAACTGCCACAAATAAGGAAATCCAATTAAAATTACTTGAGCATATCAGTCACCTTACCGCTGAAACGACTGAACTCGAAGCGAGGGAAACAGAACTTAAGCAAATCAAGGGAGAACTTAAGCAAATCAAGGGAGAACTTAAGGACAAGCAAAAGAAACTCCTAGAAACCAAGGAATCATTCGAACAAAACAGTAAGGATTTAATTAATCTGAACGAAGAACTCCAAGACAAAAGCACTGCATTCTCTAAGATAAAGGAAAACATAACTGCTTACCGTACTGAAGAAGAAGAGCTCAATTCAAAAATATTAGATCTCAGAGAACAAAGATCTGACCGCGACCAAATAGCAGAGGAGCTCATTGAATTGAGAAAAGAAAAAGAACGCATCGAAAAACACAATGCGGAATTTGAAAATGCGGAATCAAAACTCAATGAAGCTCTTGAGGAATACAGTGAAATAAAACTCAAAGAGCGTAAGGAGCGTGTTTCATTGGAAGAAACAAAGCGAGAATTGCAAAAACTACACAATGATATTCGCAATCTTGCAACAGAATCACGACGTTTGAATGATGTTCGTAAAGAACATGAAAAAGTCAGTTCTGAATTAATAGAAAGGCAAGAAAAAGCTTCCGCTTTAGAAACTGAAATTGAAAGATTAGGGAAAATTTCGAGTCGCCTCAAAGAAGAAACAAATGACTATGAAGTTAAGGCCCAGAAATATCACACTGTCCGAACAGAAATAGAAAAGCTGGACGCCCGCACAGGTGAACTCGGTTCATTACAAACCAAACTAAAAAACGTTCAAAATCAATTAAAGCAATCAAAGGAAGATAAAGGCCTAATAGAATCTGAACTTAAGAGCCTCAAAGATAAAAAGGAGATCCTCTCAAAGGCAGTGACACCGGAATGGGGTACAGTTCACCTTTTCAGTGTAGCCGTGATTGAGCAAATTGATCATATTGAAAATCTAATTTCCTCGGCAAATAAAAGGGATAATCCAAATCTGACCGGCTCATTGGAAGAAATTCATAATTCTCTGTTGGCTGTTCTGACCAATAATAATGTTGAATTGTTTTATCTGAAGGAAAAAGACCAAGTATTGGCCGAAGATAAAGATAAAATTGAAATCATTGAGGGCCCAAAAAGCACAAAGAAGAATCCTGCTGTGATTGAATCCATAATTAGTCCCGGTTACATCTGTATGAACGGCAAAAAGGGTAAACTGACAGTGCTTCGTAAAGCAAAGGTCAAGACTTCAAAAGCTACATAGAAAAACAAAAAGCATTCAATCCAGTTAGAGTTCTGCTTTTTTATTTTCTGGCTTCAAATTTTATTCACTCTTCCTAATATAAAAAGGTCCTATTTTATTGGGCGCTCTGTCTTATGACTCCGATGCTAAAACAGTATACCTCCATCAGGAAAAGTCTTCCCGATGATGCGTTGCTATTTTTCCGGCTCGGTGACTTTTACGAGCTGTTTATGGAGGATGCGAAAGAAGCGGCGGGTCTATTAGGCGTTGCGCTTACTAAGCGTAACGGAATGTCAATGTGTGGCGTGCCACATCATGCTGCCGAATCATATATTGGTAAATTAGTTAAGGCCGGCAAGCGGGTTGCCATTGCTGAACAGGTCGGTGAAGTCAAGCCGGGTAAAATTGTTAAACGAGAAGTAACACAAATAATCAGTGCAGGAACTGTCAATGATCTGAACCTCTTGGATCAAAAACGCAACAATTTCCTTGCTGGCATCTACTTCAACAATCGCCGTTTCGGGCTCGCGGCATTGGATCTCACGACCGGACATTTTAGAATAGCAGAATTTACCGTCATCGAGGAGCTCGAAGACGAACTGAGCAGGTTATCCCCTTCAGAACTTATTTATTCTGATGAACAAAAAGAAAAGTTCGAACATATCAATGCAAACGCAATTGCATACGAAAGTTACTCATTTTTGAAAGATGAGGCTGAAGAGGTATTGCTTGAACATTTTGGTACTCATTCGCTGGACGGATTTGGTTGCTCGGAAATGGTATCTGGGGTCTCGGCAGCGGGTGGAGTCTACCATTATGTCACAATGACTCTGCGCCGTAATGTCAATCACATCAGGAGTTTGTCAGTTTACCAACCCAATGCTCATGTTTTAATTGATGCTTCAAGTGCTCGTAATCTGGACCTTGTAGAACATAGAGCCGGCCGTCAACATACTCTCTTAGGAGCAATGGACAGGACTAAAACACCTATGGGCGCCAGAAAATTAAGGACTTGGATCCTTAATCCTCTCCGGGACGCGGATATTATAACTTCTAGGCATGATTTGATTGAATCACTCGTTTCAGCTCCTTTTCAACTATCTAAAATTCGCGATTCACTATCTGAGGTCAGGGACATCGAGCGGACCGTGGGCAGATTGAGTAGCGGGTCAGGCAACGCCAGAGACCTGCAAGCTCTAGCAAAATCAATTCTCGCAATTCCCGAAGCAAAAGATCATCTCACTGCTTTAGAGGGAGGTTCTCTTGCTTCTGCACTCATAAAAAGAATGCGGGAATTCAAGGAATTGGTTGAATTACTTGAAAATGCGATAGCCGATGAGCCTCCGGCAACACTGAAGGATGGTGGTATGTTCCGAGACGGTTATCATATTCAACTGGACGAACTAAGAGCAGCATCGACTGAAGGTAAGCAATGGATAGCCCAACTGCAAAATGAAGAAGCGGAAAGAACCGGCATTAAGTCTCTGAAAGTTAAATACAATAATGTTTTCGGTTACTTCATTGAAATAACTAAAGCTAATCTTTCCAATGTCCCCGATGATTACACGCGCAAACAAACGACAGCAAACGCAGAACGTTTCATCACTCCCGCACTGAAAGAAGTTGAAAATAAAATCCTTGGAGCGGATGAAAGAGCCAAGCAGCTCGAATATGAGGAATTTCTTAAAGTGCGCGAGAAGACCCTTGAAAGTCTTGATGAATTGCAGGACACGGCTGACGCCCTTGCGGAAATTGATGTCTTGGTCAGCCTTGCGGAAACGGCGCGTCTCTTTGCCTATTGTCGTCCCGTCATAAATAACGGGAAAAAACTAAAGATTGAAGGAGGCAGGCATCCGGTTCTTGATCAAAGTACAGTAGATGAAAAATTTGTTCCTAATGATGCGGAACTTAATGCTGATAGTACCCGTCTGATCATACTTACTGGCCCCAACATGGCAGGAAAATCGACTTATATCCGCCAAGTCGCTTTATTGACTCTAATGGCTCAGATCGGAAGCTTTGTCCCTGCAAAGAGTGCCGAGATCGGTCTCGTTGATCGAATATTTACTCGAGTAGGGGCAAGTGATGACCTCGCGCGTGGACAATCCACTTTCATGGTCGAAATGAATGAAACTGCCTTGATCCTTAATAATGCCACAGAAAGTTCACTGGTAATACTTGATGAAATCGGGCGCGGAACCGCAACATTTGATGGCTTGAGCATTGCATGGGCAGTAGCTGAACATCTGAATGATAAAATTGGATGCAGGACACTATTTGCTACTCATTATCACGAACTGACGGCACTTTCTGAAAGTAGAGCAGGTGTCGGCAATGCTAATGTTGCTGTCAGGGAACATAACGATAAAATTATTTTCCTAAGGAAAATTGTCGAAGGGAGTGCTGATCGTAGCTATGGGATACAGGTAGCTAGATTGGCGGGTCTTCCTCCGGAAATTATTAAGAGGTCCAAAAGTATTTTGGCTCACCTTGAAAAAACAAGCGCCAGACCCGAAGAAGAAAAAAACACAAACAGACCGGCAAAAAAATCTGCTAAGAAAAAGGCTCCAAAAAAACTTCCCGAATCTCAGGCACCTCAACTCAATTTATTTAACTGACCGGCCATTATTTCGTTAGCCTAAAACAATATTAAATTCATTTGAAAATGCTAACACGATACATATTCATTCTAATTTTTCTCTCAATTCAAATCATTGGATCCCAAGCAGAGGAAGGGGCCCGAAAAGTTAAATTTCTCAATTACCCTGATTGCATAGAACTGAGCAATTCGGCAGGAACCATTGTAATACTAGGGCACCATGTCGGCGGGCGTGTACTAAGTTATCGTCAGAATGGTAAGGAGTCTCTTTTCATTAACCCCAATGAATCTGAATGGACTCCAAATGGCAATAAGAAGCCATCCTCAGCGGGCCGATTTGATATAGGCCCTGAATATCTAATCCCAAAAAGGGCAGAACTATGGTCAGGAACATGGGAAGCTAAAATAACTGGCCCCAGAAAAGCGAGACTCATCAGTAAAGAAGCCAAAGACGCTGGTATAAAACTAATTAGAGACTTTGTTCTTGCTGAGGATTCTTCCCATCTTGCATGCACACAGACCATGCAAAATACCTCTCAAAAGACTCAAAGATGGTGCCACTGGGGAAGAATGTTCGCAATTCACGGCGGGATTGGAGTAGTGCCTCTCTCACCTGAGCATCAAAGATTTCCAAAAGGTTACATCATGATGCGCGGGAGAGATGAGATGCTGATCCTTCCTGAAGATCCTATGATTAGGAAAAGAGGAAATTTCCTAGAAATTCTCGGGCCCCCAACCGAACCTAAACTTGGATTTGATAGTTTTGCAGGATGGTTTGCTTATCAAATGCCAAATGACTTGGCCTTTGTGAAGACATATAAAACTTTCCCAAAAAAGCTCTATGGAGAAATAGCGGGACTGACCTTATCAATCTGGTACCCAAAAAAGGACTGGGTCCCGGCCTGTGAACTGGAGCCTATCGGCCCAATGGAAATAATGAAGCCAGGGCAGAAAGCATCTTTCACCGAAAACTGGTACTTGCTGAAAAATTCCTACCCTGAGAAAAACAGTCAACTTGATCTTCAACTACTGGAATCCAAAGTTAAACCACTCCTGAAATAAAAATCATCATGAAAAGATTATTCTTCCTATTATCTATTATTCTGTTCCTTGAAACGCCGCTACATGCTGAAAAAATTGCTGTCTATTTCGGGACAGGCGGTCGCGGATCAAAGGGCATTTACATGTCTAAGTTTGATACCGAGAGTGGTAAATTATCTCAAGCATCTGTGGCCGCTGAAATCAATGGGCCAGGTTTTCTTGCCTGGCATCCAGACAGAACAAAAATTTATGCAGTGGCCGGTATCGAGGGCGGTCCTGGAGTAGCAGGTTTTCACGTCAAAAAAGATGGCTCTCTAGAACAATTCACCAGCTCCCTCATTAAGGACGGTGGTGGAACTCATATTTCAGTGCACCCTTCCGGCAATTTTCTACTGACTGCTCAATATGGTGGCGGTTCCACTGCTCTCTTTCCTCTGAATGATAAAGGCGAATTGGGGGAGTCAGTGGTCATTGATCATGAAGGCGGATCCAAAGTGGTTGGTAATCGCCAGAATTCGCCTCATCCTCACTGGTGTGGATTTTCACCGGACGGACGATACGCTTTCGTTCCTGACCTTGGAACAGACAATATTCATATCTACAAAGTCAGCGCTGACAAGAAATCGATCACAAAGCATGCACTCGCAGAGAGCGTGCCCGGAGGTGGTCCGCGACACATGCGTTTTTCTGCAGATGGAAAATTTATTTATTTACTTAATGAACTATCGCTCTCCGTCACAACATTCGCTTATGAAAAAGAAACGGGAAGAGCTAACAGATTGACCACAACACCGTCCTTGTCTGATAAGGTTAAAGCAAAGGAAACCTTCAACTCTGCAGCTGAAATTCTTGTCCATCCTAATGGTAAATTTGTATGGTCCTCAAACCGTGGTAATGACAGCATCACGTGTTATAAGGCGGATCCTTCGACAGGAAAATTAACAGTCACTGAGGTGGAGTCAATCCGGGGAGCTTGGCCACGCAACATTAATATTGACCCCTCATCAAAATGGATATTTGCGGCAGGTGCTCATTCAAATACTGTGGCGGTCCATAAGATTGATCAGAACACGGGTGAGCTCAGCTTTCCGACCCGCAATATCATCAGTGTTCCTGGACCAATTTGCGTTTTGTTCGGGAAATAACTCACGGGGAAACTAGGCCAAGACTCCACTTATCACCTCGGCAGGCACTACTCCGGTCAGCCTCTGATCCAATCCACCGTAATGATAGGTGAGTGTTTCATGATCCAAGCCCATTAGGTGCAGAATTGTGGCATGAAGGTCACGGACATGGTGCTTATTCACTGCAGCCTCATGACCCAGTGGATCCGTTTCACCGTAACTGGTCCCTGCCTTGACCCCACCCCCGGCAAGAAAGTAAGTGAATCCTTTCGGGTTATGGTCTCGACCACCGTTATTTCCCTGAGAAACGGGCTGACGCCCGAACTCACCTCCCCAAACAACGAGTGTCTCTTCAAGCATTCCGCGCCGGTCAAGGTCCTCAAGTAACCCGGAAACAGGAACATCAATTTCGGGGCAGTGGATGCTGAGATTTTCTTCGGCTCCGTTATGAGCGTCCCAGTTCTGTTGCTGATGACCTCCCCCAGAATACAACTGAACAAAGCGGACTCCCTTTTCAACTAACCGACGCGCGATGAGACACTGACGGCCAAAGTGTGAGGTCGGAATCGACAAGTTATGATCGCCCTTGCCCATATGAAGCCCATACAGACGTTTTGTTTTTTCATCTTCTGATGAAATATCAAGGGCTTCCGGAGCAGACGTATGCAACTGATAAGCGAGGTCATAACTAGCAATGCGCGCACTCAGTTCTGAATATGACTCTTTGCCTTCAAGATGTATTTTATTAAAAGCATTGATAGTATTAATCTTTTCACCCTGCATTGAATGGGTAATCAAAGAGCGCGGGTTGAGATTCAGTATTGGATTACCTTTGGACCTTAAAACGGTTCCCTGATAAGCAGCCGGCATGTAGCCGCTTGCCCAATTAGCTGCTCCAGGAATTGGTCCACCTCGGGCATCTAGCATGACGACAAATCCCGGAAGATTAGGGTTCGTTGTACCCAGTCCATGAGCTACCCACGCACCTAAAGAAGGATGCCCTTGTAATATTCGGCCACAGTTCATTTGCAGATTTGCAGATCCATGAGCAAAGGAATCCATATAAAGTGATTTTATAACAGCAAGCTTGTCCATGTGCTTTGCGATGTTGGGAATGGCATCTGAGCACCACTGCCCTGATTCACCTTGCTGAGTAAATTTCCTCTTTGATGCTAAGAGTTTTGATTTGCGTAGATCTCCACGCCGAATCTCCATGTTAACCTCCTTACCATCATTCTTTTGTAATTCTGGCTTATAATCAAAGAGATCCATTTGCGAAGGACCTCCATACATATAGAGGAAGATGCAGGCCTTGGCTTTGGCTGCGAAATTCTGAGGCTTTGGTGCCATGGGATTAATGAGAGAACTTGCCGGAGCCGCACCAAAGACTTGATTGCCAGAAAAAATTCCAGACAAAGAAAGACCGGCCATGGATGTTCCGAAAGATTTAAGAAAGTCCCTCCGGCTATGCTCTTCTATAATTGATGTCATTTTTCTCATTAAATTTCCTTATTCCTAATCAATGTAAACAAATTCATTCAGGTTCAACAAGAGCGAGCAAAATTCTGCCAAAGCTCTTTTTGTAATAAGTTGATGGTCTTCTTTAACAATAATTTTTTTGTCATCCTTGATTAACTCAGAACCGGAATGGTCTATTTGATTGATGGGATGACTTTTCCCTTCATGCTCAAATGAAAGCCCATCAAAAGTCACATGCCCTCCCCACGAGCTGACACCGAAACGGCCCTTTCCCATAATTGGTTCTTCGTCTTTTGCGTAAATCTTAACAGTGTCAACTCCTGCTGGCCCAGAAACTTTGAACCCAATTCCATTTTCAGATAGTTCTGCTGTAAAAGCCAAAAAACCTCTTCTCAAATCGCCCGCAGATGCCTTCGCTAGGGTTTTATATTTTCCTTTTTCATAACGTCTTAAAATAATCTCATTGGAATCCGCATCAATTAGTGCGGCATAACCATCAAATTCATCACCTCGGATCCGGGCTCTCAATAAAATTGATGCTCTTTCGGTGATGTTCTCCAAATAAATTTTGCCGCTAATTCTAAAGTCTCTCGATTCCATTCTGAACAGGGAAAAGGCCGGCCATTCACGCTCAGCTCTGAGTATTCCTTCATAGCCTCCTGTCCATTTTCCCTTAAAATAATCCCACCCAGAGGCAGGACCTTTGAGAAATTGCTTGGAAGGAAGAATTTTGTGGTAATCCTTAAAAAAGGCAGACGGATAGTCCGGCCTAAAACGCATTTGGCCTCTCAAGCTCTTTTGTTTTTCATGTTGATCAGACAAAAATCTTTCAGCCATACTTCGCTCCTTTTGGTCTGGATCTCTGGCCAAAACAATTCGGAAAGCCTCACGTACGGGGTCTTCGCTGGGAAACGCACGCTCTGCAATTGACCTTGCATTTTCAACAATGAGTTCACTGTTGAGCATCAATAGGGCCTGAGGTGCAACGGTCGTTTGTGGCCGAGTTCCTAAAGAACCTTCCGTATTGGCATAATCAAAAAGTTCAAAGAATGGATATACCATTGTCCTCTTTACAAAAGCATAGACGCTTCTCCGGTTCTGCTCCTCTTCATTTGACCATCTCCAGCCACGGCCCGGCTTTGAAGCTCCTGCAACAACTTCACCATTCAAGGCAGGATAAAAACTGGGGCCTCCTCTTTTTGGATTAAGCTTACCGCTTATCTGAAGGATCCGGTCCCTAATCGTTTCAGCCTCTAAGCGCCTAAGATTCATTCTCCAGTGATGCACATTACCGGGATCCTTGCCCGCATTTCTAACGTTCGGTTCCGAGGATCTTTTGTAGGCCCTGCTATTCATAACTACCCTATGCATATGCTTAATCGACCAGCCGCTATTGATAAACTCAGTGGCCAGCCAATCCAAAAGCACAAGATTTGATACGGGCTCACCTGCACGGCCAAAGTCATTCGGAGTTCCAACGATTCCCCGGCCGAAATGATACTGCCATATCCGATTGACCATGACCCGTGCTGTCAAGGGATTAGCGGGATCAGTGATCCATTTAGCGAGAGCTAAACGTCGCCCCGAACTGTTTTCGGTCGGCTCAGGTTCAGGTCCATCAGTTGAAAAAATCTCAGGTATCATGGGTTCTACTTTGCGCTCCGGCCTATAAGCATCACCTCGAATTAGCAGATGCGTTTCAGGAGACTCGCTTCCGTGCTCGCTAACGCTCAGGGCTTTACCTCCATCAATGGATCTTAAAATGATTCCTTTATCGCTAGGCTTTGTATAGTTTCTGACGTTCCTGAAATAGGCCAGCATCGAATAATAATCTTTCTGTGATATAGGATCAAACATATGGTCATGGCATCGAGCACAACCCGTAGTTAAGCCAAGGAAAGTTTCTGTCGTCGTTCGCAACATGTCATCAAGCCCATCATATTCTGCAACTTTCTTGTCGTCCGGTTCATCGTCCCAGACACCGAGCCGATAAAAACCCGTGGCAATGAGCCCCTCATCGCCCGCTTCCATGAAAGGCTTATCCTGGTTAAAGGCTTCAAGTATCAGCTCGTCTCCTGCGAGTTGTTCTAGAACAAAGCGGTCATAAGGCTTGTCCTTATTAAATGCCTCAATGACATAATCACGGTACCTCCAAGCATTTGGTTTCTCATCATCTCTTTCATACCCATTAGTTTGAGCATATCGGACCACATCCAGCCAGTGACGCCCCCACCGTTCTCCGTATTCAGGCATAGCTAACAATTTATCAACTAACAATGAGAAAGCCTTTTCTTTACTAGAGGGATCAGTTTCAAAGGCTTTAATTTCCTGATACGTTGGGGCAAGTCCAACCAAATCAAAATAAGCCCTTCTTATAAGAGTTTCCCGGTCCGCGGAACTGTTAGGTACAAGTCCATTAGCCTTGATTGCTTCATCAACTATAGAGTCGATCGAGGAACTTTCATGATTGCTAACGTTGACGGGCCTATAGGCCCAGTAGTTCCTGTCCTCTTCAGAAATACTGAACTTCTCCTCAGCCACAACTAGGGGCTGAAAAGACATGAACAGTACAGGGCACAAGATTGCCCTAATAATAGCAACTCGATTCCTCATCTTTGGAATTTCAGCACTTGGCTACTCTCCTCAATTTTACCCAAATAATCTAGACTCCGACGGATCCCGTCTCGAGAATCGTGAAGTGGCTCATATTCGATCAGGCAAACTCCATCATATTTCATCTTCTGAAATATTGGGCCATAATCTAAATCATCATCACCAATGGCAACGGCTACCCATCCTTCGCCCTTTCTTGTCCAGTCCTTCAAATGACAATAATTGATTCGATCATTAATAAGATCCAGGCAACATTTTTTATCTTCTGGGCGGACCGCTTTTATATTTCCAGGATCATAATTGAATCCGACCCTAGGTGGTAATTGATCCATTAAGCGAATAAGAGACTCTGGATCGGTAGAGACGGAATTAAAATGATGCGCGGCTTCATCCTCATCAAAGGTAATTCCCCCATGAGTTTCAATTGCAATCGTTAATCCTAACGTCTCGCACAATTGATCGGCATCCCAAAAAGCTTTTATCATCCGGTCCCAGATATCAGAATTAACATTCTCGGCAGGTGTGAATCCCGCGAATAATCGGACCTGCTTAGCTCCACAATCTGCGGCAGCCTGAATTTGCTTCTTAGACTTATCCAGCATTTCCTTATGATCATTTTCATCTGCAAGGGTAAAATCATTCTCTATGCAACAGAAAGGGGTCTCTATCCCAAACTCATCATTAAGTTCTTTGAGCTCTGCTATTTCATTTGGTTCTGGAAACTCTGAAAGGCGGCCGGTTTGATCTCCACCGATTCCAAACTCAAGCCATTTAAAATCAAAGTCACTGGCAATTTCAAAATGCTCACGCATCGGTAAGTTGCGAAAACCCCATTCTCCACATCCAATTTCAATGACTTTACGATCCTCCATAGATGCGAATGATAAATCAGAATTAAACCCAGCAAAACCCTGTTTTTACACAATTCATACGGGGCAATAAATATAATCAGCGAAACGTGCGAAATGCCATTTTTGACCTATGTTCATACTGTTTTATGAAATATTCAGCATTAAAAATTTATATAATCACTTTCTTTTCTTGTTTCCTGGCAATTTTTCCGAGCCCCGGAGCTGACCAGCCTAATGTAGTTATCGTGATAACTGATGATCAGGGGTATGGAGACCTTTCTTGTCATGGGAATCCGATCCTTAAAACTCCAAATCTGGATAAACTGTACAGTCAATCGGTTAGACTTACAGATTATCATGTTGCACCGACATGCTCTCCTACCAGAGCCGCATTGATTACCGGCCGTTGGACAAACCGGACCGGTGTATGGCACACGATAATGGGACGCTCCATGCTTCGTCATAATGAAGTGACGATCGGAAAAATCTTTGGTGACAGCGGTTACCATACAGGAATGTTTGGAAAGTGGCACCTAGGTGATAACTATCCTTACAGACCTGAAGATAGGGGCTTTCAGGAAGTACTAAGGCACGGTGGCGGCGGTGTTGGACAGACCCCGGACTATTGGGACAACGCATACTTTGACGGCTCCTATTTCCGTAATGGTAAAGCAGTTCCGGTAAAGGGTTTTTGTACCGACGTCTATTTTGATTATGCCAAGCGCTTCATTCGTAAAGTGAAGAAAAGTGAACATCCTTTCCTTGTATATCTCTGCACCAATGCTCCGCACGGGCCAATGCATTCGCCTGAAAAGTTCAGTAAACCCTATCTGAATCAGGGAGTTAATGTCGGTAATTTTCTTGGGATGATTGCTAACATTGATGAAAATGTTGGATCAATGAGATCCTTTCTTAAAGAGGAAGGACTTGCGGAAAATACCATCTTCATCTTCACGACTGATAACGGCACATCAAGTGGTGCCAATATTCACAATAACGGCATGCGTGGTCGCAAAGGAAGTGAATATGACGGCGGGCACCGCGTTCCTTTCTTCATGCATTGGCCAAAGGGAGGTCTCAACAATGGACGTGACGTGAACACAATCACCTCTTACGTGGATGTTGTTCCAACACTCATTGACTATTGCAAAGTTCAAGCTCCTAAAGGTGTCAAGTTTGACGGTATGAATATTCGGCCGCTCATTGATGGGACCGTTAAAAAGTGGCCAGACCGTATCCTTGTTACAGACTCACAGAGGGTCCGTGACCCGATCAAGTGGCGTAAGAGCTCTGTAATGACTGATCAGTGGCGACTCGTGAATGGCAAAGAGCTTTATGATATTAATGCTGATCCAGGACAAAAAAATAATATAGCAGATGCAAACCCTAAGGTAGTAGCGCGTCTCACAAAGTTTTATGACGCGTGGTGGGATGAAATCGTACCTACTTTTGGCAAACCGACTGCCATATACCTTGGAGCTGATGCCCCCTTAGCAAATCCCGTGACATTGACCTGCCACGACTGGATTGCTGATGGAAGCACACCATGGAATCAACGCCACATTCGCAATGCCGAGAAAAAACCAGTCAATACAGGCTTTTGGGCTGTAGATATCAAAAGTGCTGGAGATTATACTGTGGAACTCAGGCGCTGGCCAAAAGAAGCAGGTAAAGCTATCACCGCAGGACTCGAAGCGGGAGCCAATGTGCCTGGTGTAAAACCTTTCAGAGCAGCAGTAGGAAAGCCATTCGCAGCTGTCAAAGCTCATCTTAAATTAGGTGGTAAAGAATTGACTCTACCAGTTAAGAAAATGGACAAAGGAGTCACCTTTGTAATTTCACTCAAGGAAGGGAGGGATGAATTGTGGGCCAAATTTACTGATGCCTCTGGTACTGCGATGGGAGCCTTTTATGCCTATGTGACTAAGCTTGATCCGGATGAAGAAGCATCCAAATTAGGGCCATTACCTCAAAGAAAAATCACTGAAGAACAGCTAAAAACCATTGGGGATTTTCATTTGGCCGCTGAAGAAGGCGATCTTGCTACAGTAAAGCAATGCCTGAAAAGTGGAACCTATATTAATTGTGTAAGAGGAAAGGCTTCTCTAAGAGTTTTACATAGAGCGGCTTCGGCAGGCAATAAGACCTTGGTCACTTTTCTAATAAAAGAAAAAGCCGATATCAATGCCTGGTCTATTGAGGGAACCCCATTAGATGTGGCGCTTAAAGAGAAACAACAGGAAATTGCACAATTAATCCGTAATGAAGGTGGTAAAACATCTAAAGAAATAAAGCCAAACTGAAAAAGTCATACCGCGTGCACAAAATGGAAAAGACTAAACCTGCGAAAATCTAACGCAACGAAGTAAGGTAAATTTAATCATTCTGTACCCATAGGTAAAATGCAGAAAAGAAGACCAATGCGTCATCTTAATACACTGAATTTGAGAGTAATCAGTTTCGTACAATTGTTTTTTTGTCTAAGTACACATGCAAATCCCGCTGCCGATTTCCCGATTGTAGCCGAGGACCTTAAGGTAAAGCTCTTTGCACGTGAGCCATTGGTCCGCAATCCGTGTGCTATCACATTTGATGCCAAGGGCCGACTCTGTGTGGGTATGGGGCCACAGTACCGAAAACCTAAGCCTGACACACCCGGAGATTCGGTCTGGATCTTGCTTGATGATAACAATGATGGCGAAGCTGATCGTCGAAAACGGTTTGCCACCGGCTTCAACAACATTCAAGGCCTTGCATGGAAGGAAGGTGCATTGTGGGTAGCGAATGCACCCGATCTCACCGTCGTACGTGATACTGACGGCGATGAGATTGCCGACGAGTATTTACGAATTTTCACTGACCTCGGCAATCTCGAACACGGCTTGCATGGTCTTAACTGGGCGCCTGACGGTAAGCTCTACATGTCAAAAGGCAATTCGAAGGGGCTGACGATCCTGCCCGATCGCGTAGCTCCGAGGGCATTTCGCGAATTGTGGGGCGTCAAAGCCCCAAACACACCAGATTTTCCTAAAACTAAAACTTTCAATGCTTCCAACTATGAGAAGAACTACCATGATCCCAGCGATGATTGGGGCCTCACCGGCGGCATTCTTCGATGCGATGCTGATGGAAAAAATCTCGAGATAGTTTCGCGAGGATTCCGTAATCCCTGGGACATTTGCTTTGATGATACATTTATCTGGTTCGGCACAGATAATGATCAGTCACAAGGTGATAAATTGTTTTCATCATTCTCGGGTGCACACTTCGGCTGGGGACATGCCTGGAGTTACGATTGGAAAGGTGATGATCACCTTCCGACTGCTCCTTCATCGGGTCCACTCTTCGAAGGCTCAGGCACAGGAGTAATTCATCTTAATCATTCGGAATGGCCACAAGACTATCGTAATGTCTTTATTTACAATGATTGGCTCCGGCGTGAAACATTGGTTTATTCTAAAAAATGGGACGGCGCCTGGCTCAGAGCCGCAGACAAGCCGAAGGTAATAGCCCATGCCGCAGGTGGCAGATCAATGCCCAAGAGTACCGGCAAATCATTTGATCCTGTAGATATCGAAGTGGGCCCTGATGGGGCCTTGTGGATTTCAAGTTGGGGCCGCGAATACGGTGCCAAGATTGCCAATGGAAAACAGCAAAACGAAGGTCGCATTTATCGCATATGGCCAAAAGACATGAAAGCGTCATGGCTCCTTGAACCAAAAAGAACCAAACCGATTAAGGAATGGACCGTCCCTCAATTGATGGCTGATCTCAGAAGCAGTCTACCAGTGTGGCGCGCCAACGCTTCGGAGGAACTCGTGAACCGGGGTGAAAAAATAATCGTCCCATTAAAGGATGCGCTGAGCAAAGAGGAACAGGTCTCGGACAGATTCGCGACTTGGGCCAGCTGGACACTCGGCCGGATTCAACAAAAAAACCAAAACTTAACCGCATATTTTTCCCAAGCCGTTTTTGATTCGAAATCATTAAATATGCGTCGACAAGCCACGGCAATCACTTCAATGCGTTCCGCTGAAAGCCAAGAGGCAACTCTTTTGGATAATGTTCGAAAAGCACTCAAAGATTCTGAACCGCGCATTCGCCATGCATCGGTTCTGGCCCTACGCGAATCCGGAACATCAAGTGATGCGGATTTATTACTTGAAGTGCTGAGTCAGGAAAAGGATCGAATCGTGTTTTATTCCGCTTGGGGCGCATTGGCTCAATTGACAGATGCGTCACATCGTAAGGACCTTTTAAAAGATGAACGTGCCGGCGTTCGGCTCGGCGCGTTATTGAGTTTACTGGAGGAAGATGCCCTGAGTGATGCGGAACTAAAAAAGCTGATTCACGATACCGACACTGCCGTGGTCAATTTGGTGAAACGCCGCTTAGGTGGCAAGGACGCCTTTCCTCATCGTGGTCGCCCTTTAGATGCCACAATAACAGAGCAAAAAGCACGCGCTGCTATAGTGAATCCTATTTCCGATATGCGTACAGCCAGTGGCCAGACTTATCAGGTAATGGTTTTGCAGGAAGGCATTCAGATGTACATCGATCGAAATTATCGGGTCACATCTGTACCGGATTTGCTCAAAGGTGAGGCTTTCATACGACCGGCATGTGAAGATGCGGAGCTGGAAAATGGCGTGGCAATTGAATTCAAACTGAGATATCCAGCCACTGTTTGGATCGCGGACGACGCGCGTCCAAAACAGTTGCCAACGTGGTTGCGTCAGGGCTGGCAACGCACAGACCTGGTGATTGGAAGTACCGACGCCGAGCGGATGAATCTTTATCGCCGGGATTTCCCTAAGGGCATCGTAAAACTCGGCGCTAATCGCGATGGCGTGAACAGAGGTAAGGGTAAATATTTGGTGATTATTCAACCCAAGCTATTGGCGCCCAAAAACAAAATGACAACGGTACAAAGCGCATTAGATCTGATGAAAAATGCGGATCTTGCACGCGGACGTGATCTCTATTTGAGTCGTCATGGAGCGAACTGCGTGTCATGCCATCAGCTCGAAGGAATTGGTAATACGTTCGCTCCTGCTTTGGAGAACATTGGTGAACGGACCACTGCAGAATTCCTTGCCCGATCAATTCTTGAGCCTAGCGCAACCATCACCGAAGGGTTCACTCTGCAGGCGTTCACACAACAAGATGGACGCTATGTGGCCGGAATTGTGCTGGAGGAAACCGGTCGTGAGGTAAAAGTAGCTGTGACCGGTGACTTGGTAACGCGCGTACCCAAGGCACAATTGACCAAGCGTGAAACATTAAATATATCAGCCATGCCGGCAATCTTCGGCTCGATGCTTCGCCCCCAACAGGTTGCGGATGTGGTGGCCTATCTACTTCAGCAAAAGTCTGAGCAATAACTTAAACAATCAATGAAATATCCAACGCTAATAATTGCATCCATTCTTTTTATCTCCTTTCTAGGAAACGTTACCTTTGGCACAGAAGATACTCCAAAACCTAATATAATATTTTTTCTGGTCGATGATCTCGGATGGAGCGATGTGGGTTGCTATGGTAGTAAATTCCACGAAACACCAAACATCGATCAATTGGCTAAAGAGGGAATGAAATTCGATAATGCCTACGCAACCTGTCACGTCTGTTCTCCTAGCCGAGCCAGTATTCTGACTGGTAAATATCCCGCCCGCACCAATTTGACGGAATGGCTGGGAGGCCGTCCCGAGCGGAACTATGAAAAACTTCACAGTGCCAAAAAGCTAATGTCACTTCCTGATGATGAAATCACCCTAGCTGAAACATTAAAAAAGCACGGATACGCTACTGCAAACTATGGAAAAGCACACTTGCGTAAAGATCCCAAGACCTACGGATTTGATGAAGCTATTACTGGTTGGGTAAGATCCTACTACTATCCATTTTCCCCACAATATACGAAAACACTTCCATCTAAAAAAGGCGACTATTATACCGATAAACTTACCGATGCTGCGATCGACTTCATTGAACGAAACAAGGACCGGCCCTTCTTTGTCCATCTGGAACACTTTGCTGTTCACGATCCGATTCAGGGCCGCAAGGACCTCGTTGAAAAGTACCGAAAAAAACTAGAAAAAACAGCCAAGCCGAAGGGGCTGGAATATATTCTGGAACCCAATCCAGATGGTCCTTCGATTTCCAAGAATGAGCTTAAGGAACTTAGAGAAAATGACTCTCTGAAAATGCACCAAGATAAGCGTGTGTGGTGGGTAAAGCAGAGACAGGACAATGTCGAGTTCGCTGGAATGCTTGAAGCCACAGATCAAAGCCTGGGAAGAATCCGAACCAAACTGAATGATCTCGGATTAGCTGAAAACACTATCGTTATATTTACTTCGGATAATGGCGGCATGTCCGCTTCGAACCAGTATCGGGGCATTAATCATCCCAGAAAGCAGCTTGATAGTCGCTTCGCTTCATCAAATCTGCCCTTAAGAGGCGCTAAGGGCTGGAACTATGAAGGTGGTGTGCGTGTGCCCTTAATTGTTCACTGGCCAGGACAAATCAAAGCCAACACCATGTCTCACGCTGTAGTTACCGGAACCGATTACTATCCAACTCTACTGAAAATGCTAGGTCTGCCTCTCTTGCCAAAGCAACATGTGGACGGAAAGAGCTTTTTGCCTGCTCTTAGAGGTGAACAGCATGAACGTGGAGCAATTTACTGGCACTTTCCTCACTACAGTAATCACGGATACCAGAGCCCAGGCGGAGCGGTCCGATTTGGTCATTATAAGCTTCTCGAATACTTTGAAAACGGAAACGTTCAATTATTCGATCTGCAAAATGACATTGGCGAGCAGAACGATCTTTCTAAGTCAAAACCGGATATCACTAAGAAGCTTTTGAAGATGCTTCACGATTGGCGCAAAGAAGTAGATGCAAAAATGCCACAACTGAAGACCGCTTCAAATAGCTCAAAAAATTAAAATTCATCGAGAGTTTGACAGATCAATAGAATTCTAATCACAATCAATGAATCCAATTTTTCTCTAGAATGAAAACCGATAATATCCTCATCTCATTGTTCCCGTTGGTCCTTGGATTATCATGCACTGTTTTAATTGCCACAGGTCAATCCGATGACCTGTCTATGAAGAAAGCGCTGACATTTTATGCATCCTTTGATAGTGGAACTGATGCTGATATTAGTCGCGGTGATAAGCGCCTTTTCACGCTCATTGGCAAAGAGCCTAAGCTTGGCAACAAAACCGAAGGAATGTCACGGATCGTTAAGGGTAAGGGACTTTCGGGTGATGCTTTATTATTTACTAAGCGCAATGCTAAGTGGTTATTATATGATGGCGCCAAAAATTTTCCATTTGCAGACAAGAACTGGAGCGGCAGCGTATCGTTTTGGCTTAAAGTTGATCCGATCAATGGACTGGATCCTGGCTATGTTGATCCGATTCAAATTACACCCAACACCTGGAACAACGCTTCGTTTTTTGTGGACTTCGCCAAGGATGGAAACCCACGGTCCTTCCGGCTCGGAGCATTCGCTGACAAATCGGTCTGGAATCCAGAAAATAAGGATATCCCGGAACCACAAAGGCCATTAGTGCCAGCCAAATCTAATCCATTCAGTAGTGACAAGTGGACACATGTTGCCTTCACATGGGAAAATTTTAATACTGGAAAAAAGGATGGTGTGGCGACCCTTTATCTCGATGGAAAAAACGAAGGTAGTATTACCAAATGGAATCAAAAATTTTCTTGGGCAGGAAAACCTCACCGTATCCTTATTGGTTTGAATTACATGGGTTTGTTTGATGATCTTGCCTGCTTTGACCGGGCCCTCTCATCAAAGGAGATCAAGCACATATTTGATCACCAAAAAAGCCTCAATACATTAATAAAATAAATCATACCACTTTATTTAGAGACTTATCTAATTTGGATTGAGTGGTAATTAATTCACCTAATCTAAGGGCAGTATCTCTACCTTGCGAAATTCGCAAGGGTGACTCTCACTCTGCAAAGAAATCGTTCCGCCCTCGAGCCGCGTACCATCGTCCAAGTGAGGGTGTTGATACTCCAGCACGACTTCGCCTTCAACAATGTGTTTGAAACTTTTAGACCCCTCAACAATGACCTCAGCAGTCACCCACTGATCACCATGATAAGTCTTTGATTTTGAACTTATACAATGTCTCTTGAGGGGCTTCTCGTTCATCATAACATCCGTACCAGGTGTACAAAGATTGAGAGTAGTACGTTTCCCATTACCTTTGCCGCCGAGCAATTGTACCTCGATCGAATTAGGAAATTTTTGATCGACCTTCATAGTTTTGGGATCTTGCCCGTGTAGCATAAGGCCACTGTTGCGGTACGCCCATCCTGGACCGCCCTTCAATTGTTCGCCCAGGAACCGATATTCCACACGAAGACGGTAGCGAGAATATGGAGTTTTATAAAATAGGTGACCAAAGGTCTCATTGAACTCATCGTATTTTTTGTAATTGACCTTGATGACTCCGTCATCGACCAAGAACGTATTGCGCTTGTCTTCTCCTAACTTTTCGTAGCGAATCTTGGGAGTCCAACCAGTCAGGTCCTTGCCATTAAAGAGCTGAATCCACTTCCCTTTTTTGTCATCTTCGAGAAATTCACTTTTCTTCTTTTCATCAGCGAAGGTGGAAAGTGAAAAGGCTATTACTAAGGTTGCTGAGAAGATAAATATGAGTGAGAATAATTTCATTATTTAAAACGTAGAAGTAGCCCAATTTTAATACAAGTTATTTGCAAAATTCTAGTCCTACGCATTTATCTAAAAAAGAATTACCAACATTTTAATCTTCCTAGATATGTCGAAAACAATATTAAGAATTATCTCTTCATTTGTAATTCTCGTTATTTATCAATGCTCTTTAGCCGCAGAAGAAGGCCAGGCTAAGAAACCGCTGTTCCGGTTCGGAGCCGTTGCGGACTGTCAATACTGCAACAAAACAAGTAACGTTAGGAAGTACAGTCTTTCGATACAAAAACTCACTTCCTGTGTTGAACATTATAATAAAATGGATCTGGCTTTCGTGGTTCATCTTGGTGATTTCATTGACCAGGACTTTGATAGTTTCGCTAAAGTCACACCAATTTATAACCGTCTGAAAGCGCCCCACTATCATGTGCTTGGTAATCATGATTTTTCCGTAAGTGACGAGAAGAAAGCTTTAGTTCCAGCTCAGCTCGGCCTCAAAAACCGCTATTATGATTTTACTTATAACGGATGGAGATTTCTGGCCCTCGACGGTAATGATGTGAGCCTGCACGCCTACCCAAAAAATGATCCGCGCACTGAAGCAGCCGCGGCCTTTCACCGCAATCTAAAGCCAGGCACTCCTAACTGGAACGGAGCCGTTGGTAAAGAACAGCTAAAATGGATCCAGGACAAACTCGAAGAAGCCACTAAAAACGACGAAAAAGTAATTCTCTTTTGCCACTTCCCAATTTACCCAGCTAACGTTCATAACCTTTGGAACGCTGATGTGCTTACCAAATTACTGGCGAAATATCCCTGCGTCATGGCCTATATAAATGGGCATAATCATAAAGGCAACTACGGTACTAGGGACAAGATTCACTATCTAACACTAAAGGGTATGGTAAACACCACAGAAAACGCCTACTCAATCATTGAAGTTCATAAGGATCAGCTACTACTAAAAGGCATAGGGCGGCAGGAAGACAGGAAAATGGTTCTGCCCAAAATCAAATGACCAAAGATGTAACTGGGGTTAAATGCGATATTTATTAACATTTTTCTTTTGCTCTAATTTTCCCCTTTTGGCTTTGGATAAAGTAACTTCATCCAAGTCCATCTTTGTTCATTATATGCCATGGTACGCCTCAAAATCTTTTAGTGGTCAGTGGGGTTGGCACTGGACCATGGGTCATTTTAAGCCGGACAATCTGGGAACAGAAGGCAAGCGCGAACTCGCTTCGCACTACACACCATTAATTGGAGCGTATGACTCTCAATGANCCGGACTTNNTAGANTGNCAGGTCCTNCTNATGAANTTTNCNGGNATCNNTGGNGTCATNATTGACTGGTATGGTACTGAGAATTTCCGAGACTANTCAACCATTCATCGAAATTCGCTGAACCTAATTAAACACATTAAGAAAGCCGGACTAAATTTCGCAATNTGTTATGAAGACCAGTCCGTCAAACATATGATTAATGGAGGAAAAATTAAAAAAGNTCAGGAATTATCTTACGCTAAAAANGAGTTTCAGTGGATGGAGAAGAACTTTTTTGCTGATCCAGCTTACCTGAAAATTAAAGAAAAACCGATCTTACTAATATTTGGGCCACAACATTTCAAAAAAGATCAGTGGACTCATATCACTAGCAGTCTCTCAAATAAACCACAACTTTTCACGCTCCCTCATTTAAAAGATCAAATCAATGGTGCGGGCGAATTCGGTTGGCCGCCCGTACATGGCGGTAAAAATATAACCTCAAAAGTATGGCGGCAATACCTACAAAGTCTCTATTCAAGAAGTAAAAAAAATGCATCGGCTATCGCATCTGTGTTTCCTCAGTTTCATGATATCTACCAGCAGGCAGGCGTACANAAAAGCTATGGTTACCTAGANCCTCAAGGAGGANAAACTTTTGATCAGACCCTCGAAATGGCATTACAAAGCAATTCTGAATTAATTCAGATCGCTACTTGGAATGATTATGGNGAAGGAACAATGATTGAGCCAACGAAGGAATTTGCNTACCGTTATCTCGAGAGACTACAGCGCCTGTTCTTAANCGATAAAACATTTTCCTATGGCCCNAATGATCTAAGATCACCGGTCAATTTGTATCAACTCCGCAAACATTATAGTGGCAATAAGAAAATCACAGCACAACTGAACCGCGCATCAAAATCGCTATTCGACTCCAAAATCGAAGAAGCCAACAAAATAATGCTCAGATATATTCCGGCCATACACAAAACTAATTAAAAGTTTTGATCAAGACTCTACTTTGTANTACAAAGTATAAATGCCGAACCGTTCAATAAAAATATGAATCCTTGCTACAGGATTTGTCTTTTTATTTTCAAGTCTAGCCATGGTTTTGTTTAATGAGGTGACCATGATCATTATGGATCAACTGATGTATCCATGGCNTCAATTTTGCAAAGCTCTAACACCTGCCGAATGGTGGACTCTAGGGAATATCCCTCTCGCGCTGTTGGTTCTCTTTTCTGGATTATTTGTGTATTCAATGGCGATTAGTGCAGTTGTTATTTTTATTTCATGCCTTTCAAAAAAGCTCCTTGCGAAATAGGTAAAGATAACGAGTGCANCCACTGTTCTAGAAAAGAAACAGAATTAATTTCTTCCAAAGTCNCTCAAAATTGGTTGTTTACGACAAAATACAGAATTGGCAAGAAACCTCATTATGAGTATATTTGTTAGGTAGTTTCTATTAATATTAAAATACAATGAAAATGGAAAGACGACGTTTTTTAAAGGGTGCAGGAGTCGCAATCGCATTGCCTATGATGGAATCCCTGATGCCGAAAGCAAAGGGAGCCGTTAATAAAAAACCGGTCAGAAGATTTGTATGCCTCTCTAACAATTATGGTGTCTATCAGAAAGCTTTCTTTCCGGATCCCAAGCAGGTCGGGAAAAACTATGACATGCCTGAGACCCTCAAACCTCTTGAAAAGCACCGTAAAAACTTCACAACTTTTTCTAATCTGGATCACGGCTTCACGGGTGGTCATCAGGGAGTTCCTGTGTTTCTCAGCGGGGTACGTCCAATCCTAGCTCATAATTATGAGGAGGGAAATATCAGTCTGGACCAAAAACTAGCTGAATACCACGGTGCTGCAACACGGTTCCCCTCAATGACTCTCGGCGTCAGAGAGCGCAATTTATTAAGCTTTACCCGTACCGGCGTCCAAGTGCCCAACATCAGTATGCAGCAAGCCTACCGTGCCATGTTTTTTGAGGACAGCGCGGAAAAGAAAATCTCCCAAGCAGAGCGGTTCAAAAGACAGAATAGTATTCTCGATGTCGTCATGGAACAGGCCAAGTCATTGAATAAGGAACTCGGAAAGCAGGATCAGGAGAAACTCGAAGAATATCTTGGTTCAGTGCGTAGCCTTGAGAAAAAAATCTCTCAGCAAGAGCCCTGGCTTAATAAGCCCAAACCAAAGACAGATGTGACTGAACCTAAACCAGGAAATGGGACAGAGGAACAGCTCAAAGCCATGATTGAAATTATTGCACTGGCTCTTCAAACCGACTCGACCCGAGCAATTACATGCTCTAGTGGGTTTGCCAACGGCGATTTCGGACTCAACGGAGGTTACCATGGTTTCTCACATCATGGAGAACGAGACGAGCCAGTAGCGGCACTGAAAAAAATCGAAAGATTCCAAATCTCCATGATGTCTTACCTGATTGACCTGTTAAAGGATCAGGAAGACCCTATTAATGGAGGCACTCTATTCGACAACACTGCAATTCTTTACGGTTGCGGCATGGCGGCTGGAACCCACCAAACGAAAAATCTTCCTCTCGTTTTGGCCGGTGGCGGCTTCAAGCATGGGGAACATAAAGTTTACCCAATGCCAGATCCGGAAAGAGTCCCCGCTGCGAATTTATTACTCTCAATACTTCAACAAAGCGGCCTGGAAATAGACCGTTTCGGCTCAAGTACTGGCTCGCTGACTGGTCTTGAGTGGTCATGAGGCAACGCAAATAATAAAAACCGCTTCAAATGCAGGAAGAAAAGCAAAACTGCTTATCATGATTCTTTCATTAAAGCGCACACTACCAATCATAGTTTATACGCTCTGTTTGCAGGCGCATGCGGACGAATCTCTAAAAAATCTAGTCCCCTTTTTAAGTCAGCATTGCTTTGAATGCCACGGAGCACAGAAACAAAAAGGTGATATTCGGCTGGACACGCTAGGCAGGGATCTTACTAGGCATGAGAATCTGGAAATCTGGCAAGGTGTCCTTGACCAGCTCAATCTGGGAGAAATGCCACCCAAAAAACAGCCCCAGCCTTCCCGCGCAGAGGTTACGCCGATAGTCAAAACTTTGAGTAAATCTCTCAAATTGGCTTACGAAAAGGCCCATAGCACTGGCGGTCAAACCGTTTTACGTCGTCTGAATAGACAAGAATTACGCAACACATTTCGAGACCTTCTTCATTTGAATGGAGCAGAATATCGTCCCGGAGCAGCGGGGTCCAGACTAGTGGATAACAATGGTAACGGCAGTGTGGAGCGTACTGGTAATGATCCTTTGCGTTTCTTTCCTGAAGATGAAGAAGAGGAAGGGTTTTTCAATATTGGGGACAAGCTGGTCATGTCTGACTTTTATCTGAAGCTGGTTCTGGGTGCTGTAGAAGAGGTTTTAACACAAGCCACTCGTCTTGAAGCCAAACCTAAAATTGAAACCCGAAAAATCGCAGGGCATTTAATTAAGGACAAAGGCGGACATATAATCGAATCCGTATCCCGCACATTAAACCCCTCTTATGACATGATGGCCACTGGCTATGAACGTTTCGGGCGGCTCGCCCCAACTGAGATCAGAGGAGGTGTAGGTACCGCTACTCGATACCGCATTACCTTGGAGGCTTCTGCACATAACAAGGATCATCCTTGGGGCGAATTGTTCAAGCTCAAAGAAGAGGATCCTTTTCAGCTGTGCCTCAATATTGCAGACACCAAAAACGGCGGTATTGCCGGGCCAACCTCGACACTACTTAAACTTTGGTCCATACCCGATGATGGCAGGAAACACACCTTCACCCATGAAGTCTGGATCGACAAGACATGGACTCCTTGGATCGGATGGGAAAACGGACCCTGGGATCGGGCATTCCGCGCAGAGGTGATTGTAGAGAAAACAATGCCAAATGAATATAGCCCACGGCCGGACAAAAAAATCAATAAAGAGGCACACGATAAATGGCCGATAAAAATGGCCGAGAAGCTATTTAAAAATGGATACCCGGGTCCTCATATTCGTATCCACAGCCTGACACTTGAGCCAATAATGGATGCATGGCCACCCAAAAGTCATACTGCTCTCTATGGTAGCGGATCAGGCGAAGAGGATGAAATACGAAAACTCATGACCAATTTTGCATCACGTGCATTTCGAAAACCGGTCAGTAAGAAAATGGTCGAACCGTACATACAAATGGTCCTTAAGCAGCAAGTCGAACCTGTCGTTACATTGCCAGGTGGAATTAAAGACTTAAGATACCTAGTATATAAAGGTCTATGGGAAAAACTGCCGGAGTTCGACAAGCTCACGCCTGTTGCCCAAGGCAAGCTACCAAAGGGCCTCATAGACATCGGTGTTTCCGGAATGAAGGAACAATTCGGTATGGTGTTTACCGGCAAACTCAGTGCACCAAAGGCAGGGAACTATGTCTTTGAAATCGCCTCGGATGATGGGGCCAGAGTTCTGGTCGGCAAACAAAAAGCCATTGAGCATGACGGGTTACACGGAGCCCAGCTGAAAAAAAACACCCTGAAACTCGAGGCTGGTGAACATGATCTGCGTGTTGAATACTTTGGCTATGGCCAGCCCAATAGCTTCCGGGCCGGCTGGGGTGGATCTGGCATGGCTCATACCAAACTTTCAGTCCAAGGCCTTCATGACAATTCCAAGAACCTAAAGAAAGATAATGAAATTCCCCCACTGATCCGTGCAATGCAGGACGGATATGCCGCGATGCTTTGCTCGCCACAGTTTCTTTATTTTCAAGAAAAACCAGGCCGTCTTGATGAGTTTGGCATTGCAAACCGCATGAGTTATTTCCTCTGGTCCTCAATGCCCGATGAAACACTTTTTAATCTGGCTCATGAAGGTAAGTTAAGTGATCCGGCTATACGCACACAGCAGGTAGAACGCATGCTCAAGGCCGTAAAGGCGCAAGCCTTTATACGCCATTTCCCCTCGGCATGGCTACGCCTCGACAAGCTAGGTGACATGCCTCCTTCGGGCGGAGACTACCAATTTTATAAAAACCTAAGAGTTGAACCCATGCTAGCTAGGCAGGTCACAATGTATTTTGAGGAAATACTCAAGGCTAATGGGCGCATCGAGGAATTTATCGACTCTGATTACACATACATGAATCAGACCCTAGCAAAATGGATTTACAGAAGAGAAGGGATCCGTGGCGAAAGGTTACGTAGAGTATCACTCAATGATCCAAAGCGTGGCGGTATTTTCACTCAACCTGGAATCATGACAGCAACAGCAAATGGAGTCGAAACCTCACCGGTAATTCGTGGAGTTTGGGTACTGGAAAATGTTTTGGGAACCCCGCCTCCTCCGCCTCCTCCGGATGTCGAACCTCTACCAACGAATACTAGAGAAGCTACCAGTGTGAGGGAACTGTTAAAAATGCATCGGAAAAATGAAGCCTGTTACAGCTGTCACGTTAAGATTGATCCAATGGGCTTTGCATTCGAAAATTTTGATGTTGTCGGAAGGTGGCGCGATAAGTACAGGCGTGCCCGAGAGCCAATTGACACCTCAGCGATTATGGCCAATGGCAGAGAAGTCGCTGACATCGTTGAATTCAAGAAAATGCTACTTGAACGTAAAGACCTTGTTACCCGTTGTCTCACCAACAAAATGCTTACTTATGCGACAGGCCGCAAACTTGAGGCTAGTGACCGCGGAGAAGTTGATCTGATCACGAAAAAATTAAGTCACAAAGAAAACAGGCTCCGCGATCTAGTTAAGCTTGTAGTCGAGAGTAAGATATTTCTGAACAAGTAATATGCCATTTTGGAGCAAGGAGCATCATTCCCAATTCATGAAATATTTAATTTTATTATTAACAGGTGCAGTACTGACCTTTTCTAAGGCCAAGGGTCAGACACCTAAATTGGAAGTTTCACCAATACCAAAAGGGAAACTTATGGCTTTTGAACCCGGCTTTTCAAAATACATTAATGTGTTTGGTGTCCATGTATTTGGTACTAAAAGGACGCCGGACTCAAAGATCATTCATGCTGCTACTGTACTTGCAGAATATCTAGATAATGACGAGGATGGTAAACCAGACAATCTGAAAGTCGTAGATGCTTTAAGTTCTCGGGACGCCTATTTGGAAATCTTCGCAAATGAACGCGAACTGGAAAGGGTGCATAAAAGAGGGAAACACTTCGAAGAGGGTTTTCATTATGGAATCTCACAGTTCGTGGAAGAAACAAACCCGGGAAATGGTAGATTCGATGCGACTCTTGAAGAGGTTTTCCACCTCATCACCCACCACGGATATGGGAACGCTTATCCAAGGATCTTTGGTGTCCGATCGGGTACCGAAATTGCAAAGTGTTTGGATTTGGCCCGTAAAGGGCATTTTGTTCATGTGCCCAATTCGTATCCGGAGGGGGCCTGGTTCACTTACGATGACAAGAGTTGTGAGTACGGTTGTATGATTACGGAATATATCTACTGGGCAATGACTTCTATGCTGGGTGCACAGAAATCAATCCACAGGCAAGGGGAAATTGCACACGAATGGCGCCTCCCAACGCGTGAACTTGTTAGAAAAGGTGATCCTGATGTCTATAAATTGTTGATTGACCCTAGGTATAAATTTCCAAAGAAACTACCTGATGGAAAATATAAACTGAAAATATCAGATTAGATTTTTCATACTAAGAATCATATCCCAATTAACAAATTATCAATGAGCTGACTGGTATCCTCTAATGATTTGTCACTACCTTCTCGGGTGGCCCATCCTGAAAATCTTATCTCATGTAAAGCGGTACGTACCTTGTCCCAGTCAACGTCACCTTCACCGAGACGGCAGAACCCATTCTTTTTTCCCCAATCTTTCACATCAAGCTTAACGGTACGGTTACCAAGAGTGCGTATCCAGTCTTCGGCGGGGGCAAATTTTTGCATGTTGCCAATATCAAAATATGCACCGACCCAGGGACTGTCAAATTCATCAATGTAGTCTCTGAACTTTTCCGGACTCTCACAAAAACCGTTCCAGACAGTCTCAATTAAAACTCTAACTCCAAGCCTCGATGCCAGAGGAATCACAGCCCGTACCTGCTCAATGGAACGTTCCCATACATGATCATGGGTTTCATTAGCACCTCCGACCTTTCCCGGGACAAGAAGTACAGAAGATCCTCCCAGTAAATGACAATTCATTAGAGCATTCTCAAGATTCTTCCTTCCCTTCTCACGGACTTCGGGTCTCGGATCACTTAATCGGACAGACCAATGTCCACCATTAACGAGTCCATGGACTCGGATGCCTGTCTTTTTAGCCGCTGCCCTGTAAGCCTCAGCTTGCGCAGAATTCCCGCTTTCAACTCCATCATACCCAAGCCCTTTGAGCCGGAGAAAAAAATCTTCAACGGATTCCCCTCCTCTTTTACCACCTTTTAATGCTTTATATATTCGCCCTTTAAAATTCGCTTTTTTACTTGAATTCTCCAAGCCGGAAGCCGCTAACGGAACAGAAGTTAAGGAGATGCTAGAACATTTAAGAAAGGATCGACGATTCATGTGGTAAAGTATGTTTTGTTTAGTGTGAGAATATTAGCCAAAAAAGCATTAATAATACAAGTAGTAGCTTCTCCATCAAAGGATTTCCCTTGCTCATGAGCTTAGAAAATAGAAAATATGATCACATATTCACCGTTACTGATTAAACTTTGATGTTCGATTCATTCTATCCAAAGAACAACAATCATTTAATGATCGGACCTTGGCTGATTTTAGTCTTGATCCTAAATCTGAATTTGCCAATTTGCGCCGAAGAAAGGGCCAGTTCAGACTGGTGGTCTCTGCAGCAGGTTAAAAGACCTGAAGTTCCAGAAGTTCAAAACAAGAAATGGGTTCGTAATCCAATTGATAATTTTGTTCTAGCTAAACTTGAAGAAGAGGGCCTCGTCCCTGCTCCTGAAGCTGATCCCAGATCACTGACCCGAAGGTTATATTTTGATCTGATAGGATTACCGCCGGAGCCGGATTCATTGCCCGAAATTGAAAAGCTTCTAGCTAGCCCTCATTACGGTGAGAGATGGGCAAGGCACTGGTTAGATGTGGCCCGCTATGGAGAAAGCAATGGGTTCGAGTATGATCAGCTCAGACCCAACGCCTGGGCTTACAGAGACTGGGTCATTGATGCGCTGAATCAGGACATGCCTTATGACAGATTCGCTAGGCTCCAAATTGCGGGTGACGTCATCGAGCCTAATGATCCTGGAGCAATCACTGCTACGGGGTTCCTTGTATGCGGCGCATTCGATGGACTCAAACCTTCCGGAGATAAACAAAGGAAAATTATGCGCCAGGATGAAATGGAAGATTTAGTCGGAACTGTCAGCCAAACTTTTCTCGGACTCACTGTCCATTGTGCACGGTGCCACGATCACAAATTTGATCCGATTCCTCAAAAGGAATATTACCAGATAGCATCTGCTCTGGGAGGTGTACATCGAGGTGATCGTGATGTGCCAGCCTCCGGAAACCCGGCAACTTTAAAACAAAAAAAGGATCTACTTCAAAAAAGACTCGAGAATGGTGACAAAAAAATACGTGAGTTGATTCTTAAAGAAAGTAAAGGTGCCAAAAGAAATAATGGAGGGCCTCAACCCATAGCGAGGTGGACCTTTGACAAGGACCTAAAAGACCAGATAGGAAACATTCATGGAAAAGCATTGGGTGAAGCCAAAATCAATGATGGGGCCCTTGATCTGGACGGAAAGTCCGCATACGTGATGACCAGTCCCATTAATCGGAACATGAAAGCAAAGACACTCGAAGCATGGGTAAAATTAAATAATCTTGATCAGCGAGGCGGAGCCGCTATGAGCATTCAAAGTAACGATGGTAAGACCTTTGACGCTATCGTGTTTGGAGAACGCGAGCCGAAACGCTGGATGGCAGGTAGTGAAGGTTACTCAAGGACTCAAAGTTTCGGCGGCGAGGAAGAAAATACGGCAAAGGATGAATTCACCCACATCGCCATCGTTTACAAAGCTGATGGTCATATCACCGCCTACAGAAATGGAAAACCGTATGGGAAAACCTATAAGTCTGGATCAGTGGATTTTTCTTCCGGAAATTATCAGGTTCTATTTGGAATGCGCCACGGCACTAAAGCCGGTAATAATTTAATGTTGAGTGGGAAAATTGATCGGGCCCAACTCTATGATAAAGCACTAACAGCTGAGGAAATTGCACTTTCATCTAGTGGAAATTTTGTCTCAGAAGCTGAGCTGGTTGCTAGGCTAAGGCCCGAGCAAAAAATGGTCAGAGAGCGATGGAAAACTGAAATTGCCCGCATCGATAAGGAACTCGGTAAAATGAAAAAAAGGAAAGTGTATGCAGTGAGGCCTTCAAAGGCTCCGGTAACGCACCTTCTAGTCAGAGGTAGCCCTTTCGAATTAGGAGATGAGGTTTCAGCAGGAGGTGTTGATGCCGTTACGGGATCAATATCTTCAAATTTTGGCCTTAAGCCTGACGCCCCTGATGCCGAGCGGCGCAAAAAATTAGCAACATGGATAAGTGCTCCTGACAACCCTCTCTTTGCCAGAGTCATAGTGAACCGCCTGTGGCACTATCATTTTGGGAAGGGTCTCGTTCAAACTACCAATGACCTTGGTTTTAATGGTGGAACACCTTCTCACCCAAAACTGCTTGATTGGTTAGCGGCTGAACTTAAGGAAAGAAAATGGAGCCTAAAAGCCATGCATAAAATAATATGTGATTCCGCTACTTATCGGCAATCTTCACAAGAGAATCCCGAAGCCTTGAAGAAAGACTCGGACAATTTATTGCTATGGAAAAGATCTATCTCAAGACTAGAAGCTGAACTCATTCGCGACTCGATACTGACCGTATCAGGACAACTAAATAAAAAAATGGGTGGGCCAGGTTATAGGGACTTTAAAATGTACAATCACAAAGGTTCTTGGGTCTATGATGCAACCGATCCTGAAGGCGCTGAATTTAATCGCCGTAGCATCTACAGAACATGGGCAAGAGGTAACGTTCATCCACTCCTCGCACCGCTCGACTGCCCAGATCCATCAGCTTCTGCCCCCGTCAGAAGTATTACAACGACTCCTCTAGGCGCTTTGTCCATGATGAACACTTCGTTTGTTCTTCGTATGTCACGCAAATTTTCTGACAGATTAAAAGCCGAAGCCGGGAACGACATTAAGGCTCAAATTAAACGCGGATTCGAGCTCGCCTTCATGCGTGAGCCAAAGGAAGAGGAAAAAGAACTCATCGAGGACTTCGTAAAAAAGAACGGCCTCACGGCACTTTGCAGAGTCCTTCTCAATTCCAATGAATTTATTTATCTGAACTAGTCGATGAAAATTAATAATACTGTGAAAAGGCGAGACTTTCTGAACTGGAGCACACATGGCCTAGGTGGTGCAGCCATTTCATCCCTTATGCTTGAAGATGGATCCGCCACTCAAGCACTCAAGTCTCACCATATACCTCATAATAAACAGGTCATTCATATATGCTTATGCGGTGGTGTGAGCCAGGTCGACTCGTTCGATTACAAACCAAAGCTCAAGGAAATGCATGGCAAATCTTTACAGGCGGACGAAAAACCGGACGTTTTTTTTGGGAGAGTTGGTCTGTTAAGATCCAATGACTGGGAATTCAAACAACGAGGGCAGAGTGGTATGTGGATTTCAGATCTTTTCCCACACATATCGACTGTCGCTGATGAGCTGACCGTCATTAATTCAATGGTTGCTGAATCCTCAAGTCATACGCCCGCCACGTTCCAGGAGAGTAGCGGTTTCCGTCTGAATGGATTTCCGGTCATGGGGTCATGGGTATCGTACGGACTTGGAAATTTGACCAGTGATTTGCCAACTTACGTAGTCCTTCCTGACTCCCGAGGCATGCCGGCCGGATCAACCAGCAACTGGACGAACGGTTTTTTGCCTGCCCGTCATCAGGGAGTTCCGTTCAGGACTAGTGGTGATGGAAACGCTATCAGTAACCTTTTCCCGGCCGAAAAAATTGACCCTGAAGTCGAATCGAATAGCCGAAACCTTCTCAATAAGATGAATCATCTACACATGAGGGACACGGGCGTCAACGATACACTCGCAGCAAGAATCGCGAGTTATGAACTCGCAGCTAGAATGCAACTCGCTGTTCCAGAAGTTACCAGTATCGAAGGCGAAACGGAAAGGACCCGTGAAAATTATGGTTTAAATGGTAAGGAAACCCGAGACTTCGGAAGGAGTTGCCTGCTCGCGCGGAGGCTCTTGGAGCGCGGAGTAAGACACGTTCAACTTTTCTCAGGCGGTTCTTTTGGCTCGCCAAGAATTAACTGGGACGGTCATGAGGACATGAAACGTAACCATGGGCGCGAAGCTCTGCGGATAGATCAGCCCGTCGCGGCTCTGATTAATGATCTTAGAGCAAGAGGCATGCTTGATGAGACTCTCATTTTATTCACTTCAGAATTTGGAAGGACTCCTTTCACCCAGTCCGCATCTGACAAGGTCGGCACGGGCCGGGATCATAACCAGGTCGGTTTCAGTGTATGGCTTGCTGGAGGAGGCCTCAAATCAGGAATTAATTACGGAGCCACTGAT
The DNA here is from genome assembly GCA_002708885.1 of Verrucomicrobiales bacterium. Classification (GTDB taxonomy): domain Bacteria; phylum Verrucomicrobiota; class Verrucomicrobiia; order Verrucomicrobiales; family DEV007; genus EC70. The sequence goes on from PAPL01000033.1 coordinate 32,668, forward strand.
GATATCGGTTACAAATCTGTCATTGATCCTGTCCCCTGGTATGATTTTCATGCGACTGTATTACATCTTTTGGGCATAGATCATGAGCGTCTCAGTTATTACCACAACGGGATTCAAAGGCGCCTCACTAATGTGCACGGCAATGTTCTATCAAGCATACTTGCCTAATTGTGTTGAGAAATGAAAAGCTAAGAAAATAGCTTGTTTATAGGGTTTCCGTGATAGATCGGATGTGGTCTGCCCGTCAAATCCTCCCAGTGAGCATCTTGTGGAATTCCAAGTGCTCTATAAATCGTCGCCGCAAAATCCTCCGGACTGTGTGGGTCACTGGCAGGATGACCTCCGTTAGAATCACTGGACCCAACTACGGCTCCGCCAGTGATCCCGCCCCCAGCAAAAAGTACTGTCTGAACAGCACCCCAATGGTCGCGGCCAGGGAGCTTGGCTTTTGGTATCTTGAAGACCTTAGGTGTTCTGCCAAATTCACTGGCCATAACAACGAGCGTATTTTCTAACATCCCTCTATCATTTAAATCATCGAGTAAGGCTGAAACGGCTCGATCAGTTGGTGGAAGAAGAAAATTCTTCAGACTGGGAAAGCCTGCTTGGTGCGTGTCCCATGCCTCATTATTACCAAGGTTCACCTGAACTAATTTAACTCCCGACTCCACTAATTGCCTGGCCATGAGCAAGGACCAGCCAAAAGCATTTCTACCATACTTGTCCTGAATCTTTGAATCGGCTCCATGCACATCAAATGCGGACTTTGTCTTTGGATCCGCAAGCAACGAAACGGCCATGTTGGTGTATCGGTCAAATTCTCTTACCTGTGCCTCATTTTCAAAATGCTTTTGCTGTGAATCAAGGTACCGAGAAATGCTTAAGCGATCTTTTAACCGATCAAGACCGACCCCTTCTGGTAAGGATAAATCCGGCTCAATAAATTGCTTAGTTGATCCATCCACTTTACCTTTTGCATGATGAAAGAGATAATCAGGATAGGCACCATAACTGGCAGCATTGTACTTTGAGCAGTTCAAAAAGAACGGCTCCCACCGCTCACCCATGAGGCCCGAAAATTGTCCGGGTAATGTTCTTCCGGTGCGGTGAATAATTTTTTCCGGAAGGACCATGGACGGCGGCAGTGGGCCAGAACCTTTTAGATAACGGTTCGCCATAGCCGCTATTGATGGATAGTCCTCAGGACGTGGCTTATTGGGGTCAAATCCTTGTGGAGTCTCGGAGCGGCCAGTGAGCATAATGTGATGGCCTTGAGAATGTTCATTCCAACGGTGAGTCACTGACCGGCAAAGGGCCCAATGGTCACTCCTCTTAGCCAGCTCAGGTAAGTGCTCACAAACATGAAGTCCGGGCGTCTTGGTCTTTATCGGATCAAATTCACCACGTATTTCAAGTGGAGCCTCTGGCTTCATGTCAAAAGTATCAATCTGCGAAAGGCCGCCCGATAAGAAAATATAAATGACAGACTTTGCTTTTCCGTCTCCTTTCTCAGAAGACGCGAGTGCTCTTAAGAGACCAGCATCGCTGAGGCCTGAACCCAACGCTCCTATCGAACCTGCTCTGATCATGGTTCTACGAGAAATCGTTGGATGATTAGGAATTTTCATTTCTTGGAAATTTTGTATTAATGATTATAAAATGGCCTAGATTATTCAATCCTAACACATTATATTTCCCTTCGTGCCATTGATAGTCAACATATTAGGGCTTTTGAGCATCGCATGCGCTCTATTTCTATTCGGTCCGAGTCAACTCTTTGCTGAAAAAAAACTTTGGTCGCTTAAACCTATTACTGAAATCACTGTCCCCGCAAATACCAAAAATGATTGGTCGCGTAATGGCATTGATGATTTTATTCTCAAAAAGTTATTCAATGAATCTTTAACTCTAAGCCCAAGAGCGGACAGGCGCTCATTTATCAGAAGAGCCAGTTACGATTTGACTGGTCTTCCACCGAGCCCGGAAACGGTAAAGGCATTCATAAATGATCCAAGCAAATGATGAAGTTGCTTTTTCCAAAGTCATTGAGAATTTTTTGAGCTCAAGTGCCTACGGTGAAAAGTGGGGTCGACACTGGTTGGACGTTGTCCGGTACGCTGACACTGCCGGCGAGAATAGCGATCATCCAATTGAGGATGCCTGGCGATACAGGAACTGGGTAATCGAATCGTTCAATTCTGATAAGCCGTATGATCAGTTCGTTCGCGAGCAACTCGCTGGAGACATCCTCGCCAAAGAAAAGAAAGGAAAAGAATTTGCCGATAATATTATTGCTACCGGTTATTTGGCGATCGCGAGAAGATTCGGTCACGATATTGATAAGAGAATGTATCTCACCTATGAGGATGCTATTGATAACCTTGGCAAAACATTTCTGGGGCTTTCCATTGCTTGTGCTCGCTGTCATGATCATAAACATGATCCCATAACGAGTGCAGATTATTATGCTTTGTATGGTGTAATGGCTAGCTCAAGGCTTCCTTTTCCTGGGTGCGAACCTAAACAACAACCAAGGGATCTCGTGCCTCTCGTAACCAACAATGTCATTGAAGAAAACAAAGAATGGGAAGAAAAGCTCAAAAAACTTGAACGAGATCTTGTAGAAAATCCAAAAAAAGAACTTATCAAGGTTGCATCAGAGAGTTACAAGATGCTTTCAGAAGGGCATTTGCCTGTTGGAAAGTCCATAGACTTTTCTTCTGATCCGATAAAAATCAATGTTAGAAAAGGTGAAGCGATACAGATCTCAATTGCTCCGAATGCAAATCACGGTGCTGATACCACTTTAGTTGATTTAAAAATTAAACACCAAAGCGATTCAGGAAATCTAGAGTGGTCAACACAAGATCTCATAGACATTTTAACTAAAGCTAATCCTCTCAATTCAAATAAGGCAATATGGTACTTTCTAGATATTGGGCCTGAAGGGCCACGTCTTCTGAACGAAAAGGCAGAAGCCATTGATGGTCAATCAACACTAAAGAAATGGTCTATCGGTGGTCTTCCATCCGTAGCCATTAACAATGGAGAAGATCCTGTCAAAGTTTGGACAGAAATACCCGCTAGAAGTTTTTTTGTTCATCCCAGTGCAGATAGCCCAGTTGCNGTGACTTGGATTAGCCCGGTNACAGGTAAAATTGAAATAGAATTAAAAGTTGCAGACGGACACGCATTTGGGGATGGGGTGATTTGGCAACTTCAACACTTTGCGAACGATAAAATTCATTCNTCTTATGAAAAATTGGCACTAGATAAGCACGGANTCGCTAAAATTGAGGAGCANAAAAATANTAAACCGATAACCAAAACTGATTATGCGTATGCAGTTGCAGAAGGTACGCCTAAAGATTACCCTATCCATAATAGGGGCGATGCTAAAGATCTAGGGCCAGTCGTTAAAAGACGTTTTTTATCAGTTCTAGGAGGTGAGGTTTTAGGGGATAAGGATCATAGTGGCAGACTAGATCTGGCTAATTTGATTGTTAGTCCAAAGAATCCTCTCACTGCACGGGTAATGGTGAACCGGATATGGGCTTGGCACTTCGGTCAAGGCATTGTCGGNACTCCGAATGACTTTGGTACACATGGAGCTGCACCAACTCATCCAGAATTACTGGATCATCTCGCANTCGAATTTATTAAGAGTGGTTGGAGTATTAAACAAATGCACCGCATGATAATGAACAGTGCCACTTATCAACAGTCGGCCCGATCAGGGTCAGGACCNAAAAAATACTCTGGCTTTGAAAGGCGAAGGCTCAGTGCTGAAGAGATTCGTGATACGATTCTTTATCTTTCAGGAATGTTAGATGTGTTACCTGGCAAAGAGCATCCTTTTCCACCACGCGATAAATGGAACTTCACTCAGCACAATCCGTTCGCGAGTGAATATGCCAGCAGTAAACGTAGCATTTATCTCATGCGTAAGAGAAACCAGATCTCTTCCTTTTTCAGTCTATTTGATGGTCCGGACCCTAATGCCAGCACTGCCAAAAGGTCCNGGACCACGGTTCCTAGCCAAGCCCTTTACTTCATGAATGACCCATTCTTTCATGACTGTGCCGAACAATTTGCATCGAATATCCGCGCGATCGGTCCGGATCAGAGATTAGAGCGCGCTTGTCAGCAACTCTTTTCCAGACCAGCTTCTCAAACCGATCATGAGGACTTTGAAGACTTTGCTAGAGCAATGGCTCCTACCGTGTCAAATGACCCCGAAGAGCAGGACACCGAAATCTGGAAATCCTATTCCAGAATTTTAATGTCCAGTAATGAGTTTCTTCACCTAGACTGAGATATGATTTCCCGACCATCAGACCGCCGATCTTTTATCCGTTCCTTCGTCGCGGGGTCCAGCATGATGCCTGCCCTATTACGTAATATGGATGCGGTTTCAAACAGTATTGATCCTTTGTCCGTGAAGAATCCTCACTTCCCCGCGAAAGCAAAGAATGTGATTTTTTTGTTCATGACTGGTGGGGTTTCCCACATCGATACNTTTGATCCTAAGCCAAAACTAAAATCNGATGTGGGCAAAGAAATCAAGCTCGATCATCCTGAAATAGAAAACCGCCCGGGTTATGAAAAAATATATCTGAAAGCACCTCAATGGGAATTTTCTCCTCACGGACAATGNGGAACCGAAGTCAGTACATTGTTCCCNCACGTTGCAGNATGTGTTGATGANATAGCGNTNATTCGTTCCATGCACACTGACCATTCCAATCACTACAACGCCACTTTGGGAATGCACACCGGATCCTTTGCATTCGCGAGGCCCAGCCTCGGCTCATGGGTCAGTTATGGGCTCGGCACTGAAAACCAAAATTTGCCCTCTTTCATCACCATTGCGCCGAAGCAGACCTATGCGGGCACACAGGTATATGCGAGTGATTTTTTGCCTGGNGCCCATCAGGGCACTTTNCTNAGACCCAGCAAAAATCCTTTCAAAAATATTCGCTCCNGAGTTCCNGTNTCGCGTCAAGAGCTAGAGTTAGCGGCTTTNCAAAGATTAAACGAACGTCATCTNATCGCCCGTTCTGGTGATGCTNAGGCNGAGGCCAGAATNAAAANNTTTGAAACAGCATTTGGTATGCAAATGGAAGTGCCTGAACTTTTCGATTTCTCAAAAGAATCGGATGCTACTCACAATCTTTATGGGCTCAAAAGAGGATCAACTGANGGCTTTGGGTGGCAGTGCCTTGCGGCTCGCCGACTCNTCGAGCGGGGCGTTCGTTTCGTTGAATTGATTGATACGGGCTCTTCAGGAAATTGGGACTCTCACGGTAACATGATGGATCATGAAAGGCTCGCTAAGAACGTTGATCAGCCAATCGCTGGACTACTTAAAGATCTGAAGTCNCGTGGAATGTTTGAAGATACTTTAGTTGTCTGGACTACCGAATTTGGCAGGACCCCCTTNAACAATAAAGCAGATGCTCCTGGCAGAGAGCATCATAACTGGGCATTCAGCTCATGGATGGCCGGTGCCGGGATTAAGCCTGGCACTGTTCATGGATCGACAGACGAATATGGAATTCGCCCGGACAAAGATCCGGTTCATGTCCATGATTTTCATGCCACAATCCTTCACCTTCTGGGATTAGATCATGAAAGGCTCACTTACNGACATGACGGCAGAGATTACCGCCTCACGGATGTTTACGGAAATNTCGTCAAAGATATTATTACTTAAGGTAAACTCCCTNAGATCTTTTTGTTAATCCNTCACTTGCCTAATCGGGCCCCATATTCATTAGTTGGATCGCGATACATTGAATGNAGGTGATTATGAGGGTCACCTCCAAGGTCCTGCCCAGCATATTCAATTATTAGACTCGGGCCTTGAATTCTATATGAAAAATCTCCCTTTTCAACAGANGGNCCCCACCAAGAAAATGACATTTTATCTATCTCAGAAGTGAGCTCTTCTATACGATTTTTGTGGTAAGGGTCGGGCAAATCACCAACATAGACCCCTATAACATCAAGTAGGACATCGCGCTGAGCCTTAGTAAAATCCTTACATGAAACGCCTATAGGTTTTGGAACAAATCCATCCTTGCCGGCAGCTGCTATCAAATTTGCTCGTTTCTTTCCAATCATGGCGCTCTTTTTTTGTGCGTCGTTTAGGCTATTGTAAAGCTTTAGCCCTAATGGTGCCTCATTTGACATAGGAACAACCATATCCTTACCAAGCTTAAACTCACGAGGCTGAGTTCCAATGAATGTGGGGGACATAGACATACGGTCACCATGGAATGCCAAATTAATTGCAATGTGGTGCCCGTCGAATTGTAATCCCCAAGGCTTATTTGGAGAAGGCTTACCAAAAATTGCTAACCAGTAGTCTTCTGCACCAAATCCTGGGCGTCGCTTACCGTTACGAAGGAGTCGATCATCAGCTAAAGGAATATTACGGGCCTTGCTATAACCTTGTTCACTTAAAACTGTACTCAATAAATTAACGGCAGCTTTTATTTGTGCTTCATTCAAGTCACCTAACCTTACACCGCCTTGAGGGCCACGCGGTGGAACATTAGTCCACTTTGCTTTTTCTGAGCTGTCAAAAGGCAAAGCTGCTTGTGCTCTTAATTCTTTATTCAAAGATGATAAAAAGGTATTGGCGCTCTTAGCAAAAGATTCAGGTGTCCTATCTGAGTCACTCTTTGGATGATAATTGGATAGAACTTTACTGGGCAGAGAAGGATAATTGCCAACTGGCGCCGCTGATAATAATGGAGCCGTGAGCAATATTGAACAAAAAACAAGAGAGGTAATTTTCATCTTCATGGGATCATGCCTGGCTGAACAGAAATGTAAACTCAAAAGATACGGGCTCTACTCTATGAAGGTAGAAGCTCCTTAATAGGAGAGCCAAATGGTAATATGGGCTGAGGCCTGCCGCCATGATCCAGGAAGGTCTGATCCTGATCAATGCCCATATGAAGAAGTATACTGGCCCACACATCGTTCGGTGTCATGGCCCTAGATATAGGATGCTCACCCTTATCGTTTGTCGCACCAATTACTTGGCCGGTTCGCATTCCTCCTCCACTTACCAACATGGACATTGCTCCGGGCCAGTGTCCCCGGCCAGGCTGTTTCACTTTAGTGTGAGTCCCGGGATTAACTTCGATTTTAGGAGTTCTTCCAAATTCACCGGTCACTACAAGCATTACCCGCTGGTCAAGGCCCCGGTCATAAAGATCCTCAATCATCGCTGTTATTACTTTATCATATATAGGTAACCTGAGTTTCGCCTCATCAAATAGGTGGCAATTAACAGCATGTGAATCCCAGTTATATGTTCCATATTTGGGCATTTTAATGCCCGATACGTATGGATTCTCCATCACTATAGTAACAAACCGAGCCCCGGATTCAACGAGCCTTCTAGCTAAAATTGCTCTTTGCCCCCATGCATGTCGGCCAAAACGGTCCCGGACCGAATCACTTTCAAGAGAAAGATCAAATGCGTTGCGAAACGAATCTGAAAAAAGCATGTCCATGGCCTGCCTATTAAAACCATCCATTGATCCGATCGTCTTGTTCGCATCTATGTCCCTTCTCAGATTATCGACTCCACGAAGTAAGCTTACCCTGTCCTGTAATCGGTCCGCCATAGCCTCATTCATTGAGAGGTTTTCAATCTTAAAATCCTTTTCGTTTGGATCGCCATTCACAATGAATGGTGTGTTGTGGTTTCCCATCCATGCTGCTCCAAGAGCAAAAGTATCAATTTTGTGCCTACCCTTTTTAATTAATCCGATGTTGGTTGGTAGACCGCCCTTTGCTGCCCCTTTTTCACGTAATGCAGCTTCAATGAATGAGGTCATTGCAGGTGAATCATTTAGTGTTCCGGTCGGTTCTTTGGGAAGCCTTGCCGTCATGAACCTCTTATGGCCTCCGCCATGATCTGAAAAGGTGTGATGAACTGATCGGATAATATTATAACGGTCCGCACAATTTGCGTGCATCGGCATCAATTCACTGACCTGAAGGTCCTTATTATTGGTTCGGATCGGAGAAAAGATGCCACGGTACTCGGCCGGTGCATCAGGCTTCATGTCATACATTTCCATGTGCGGAGGTCCCCCAGGCAACCACACAAAAATAACAGCCGGATCCTCTTTCTCAGTACTTTTGGCAGCCTTTGCCAAATCACCTAAGCCCAAACCACACAAAGAATAAGCGCCAAGCTCAAGGAATGACCGACGAGTAGGGCCCGGGCAACGTGAAGAAAAAGGCGACATGGCGGAACTTAATTCATATAAGGTCCGATAAGTCATCAATTTGTCAATTTACAGCCTTTTTATACGCACATTACGAAATTTAACAGGGTCACTGTGGCCCGCAAAACCAATGAATCCAGAGCTACGTTTCACTCCCTTTGGGACCCGCTTTATCTTACTCAGATCGATCTTGCTTATGTCCTGATCGAGTATTGTTGTTTCATTCAGAATGACTTGGATATGGCTTCCCTTGAAAATGATTTCCTGTTTGTTCCATTCTCCGACCGGAAGGAGAGCCCCGCGCTGTGCTGGAGCTAAGCCGTAAACAGAACCATGAAATTGGTAAGGCTGTAAATTTGCATATTTCTTGGCGGTATTATCGATGACCTGAATTTCGTAAGCTTCCCAGGCAGGATCACCCTTTCCAGGGGAGCGGACAGCGATGCCGTTATTTCCGCCAGGAGGCAGTTGAAATTCAAACCGAAATGCAAAATCGCTGTATTCTTCTTTGGCATAAAGAGTTCCTCCCTTGCCTTTCTTGCACATGATAGATCCATCAACGACCTCGTAATTATTGACTGCCCCATGCCAGCCAATAAGATCCTTGCCATTGAAAAGAGTCTGGAAGCCTTTCTCTTCACCTGATTTAATTTCCCTAATGAAAACATTCCGCCAACGGATTTCACCACCGTGCGTCTGCAGCTGAATTGGCCCCTTCTCGAAAATAGGGATCTTACGATCAAAATAGTTTTCCATCACTACATTGTTAACTACCTTTTCCCCGTTCAGATAAACGGTTACGCGCTCTCCTATCATGATAATATGGAACTTATTCCATTCTCCGAACGGCTTATCCATTTTCTTAGAAGGATCTTTCCCTGGAGCTCCTTTACTGTTGTTCCATAGCCCTCCTGAACCCTTATCGGCTCCAATGTCCCATTTGGCTTTTTCTGTAGGATCCCATATTTGAACCTGTGGGACTCCGCGAAGATAAATTCCACTGTCTGCTTTTGGAACGGTCTTATATTCAACTAACAATTCAAAGTCCTTGTAATCTTTTTTAGTGGTCAGATAGAGCCCCTTGCCATCATTGATAAGCTCCCCATTCTCAACGCTCCAGTGAGCATTGATATCTTTGAGAGTTTTTTCATGATGCGCCTTAAGCTCTTCGGGAGACATTTTCCATAATGTTCGAGGATCCTTAGTTCCATGCCCGAACCAACCCTCAAGATCCTTCCCGTTGAATAGTGCCTTGAACCCTTTGGGGGGAACGTTCTGGGCAACGGCAAACTGAGATAATGAAATGAAACAAATGGCGGCAGATAAAAATAAATAGCGCATAGGTAATTTTAATAATTGTTCTTTGAATGAAAATGCACGGTTCCTGCTCCAGAGACAAGAGTATTTAATGCTCTTTAAAGTGGTGTTGTGTTATTTGAATGCATTTGTTAGCATTTTATTAATGACTTTTCGTGCTTTGCCTCTTTGCGTCTTATTCCCTTTTCTTTTTTTAGCTACGTATCCTAGCGCTGCTGACGAAAAAGTGCGCTGGTTCAAGGGCAATACCCACACCCATTCATTATGGAGTGATGGAAATGATTTTCCGGAAATGATTGCTAAATTTTACAAAGATAATAATTACCATTTCCTGGTCCTGTCAGATCATAATATTCTTAGCAGGGGCGAAAAATGGATGAATGTGGGTGCAATTGAAAAGAGGCGAAGAGCGCTCGGGGTCCCAACATTAAAAAAATATATAAGCACCTTTGGTAAGGATTGGGTCGAACTGCGTGGAGAAGATAAAAAACAAGAAGTTCGACTAAGGACTCTGGAGGAAATCCGTCCCAAATTTGAGGGAGGAGGAGACTTTATTTTTATCGAAGGAGAGGAAATTACCAATAATTTTAGAGGATCTCCAGTCCACACGAACGGGATGAATCTGAAAGAGCTGATCGTTCCAAAGAAAGGAACTTCGCTCCGTGACACAATGCGCAACAATATCATTGCGGTGAAAGAGCAATCGACTCGGCTTAAGAAACCGATGCTTTCTCACTTAAATCATCCAAACTTTGGATGGTCAATTAAAGCGGAAGACATTGCTCATGTGTTGGAAGAAAAATTCTTCGAGGTGTACAATGGCCATCCCAGTATCAATCATCTTGGAGACGCTAATAGGCCCGGAGATGAAAAGATATGGGACATCGCCAATACCATCCGCCTTGCAACGCTAAAGTCTGATCCGCTCTATGGAATTTCCTCTGACGATTCGCACTACTATCATGGAGGAGACGTCAAGCCCGGTAGGGGCTGGGTCATGGTTCAGTCCTCATCCCTCGATGAGGATGCTATAGTAAGATCAATGGACTCCGGAAATTTTTATGGATCAAGTGGAGTACATTTCAAGAATCTCTTCAGGAATCAGAAAAAGGGGACCCTAGAATTTGAAATCGAAGCTGACAACGATGCGGAATATGTGACAAAAATCATTGGAACCCGTAAAGGTAATGAGAATAACCCGGACCTTGTCGGAGAAACTTTAGCGACTATTAAAGGGAATATGGTCAAATATAAGCTCAAGGATAATGAGTGGTATTTTCGAGCCACTGTAACCTCCAGCAAGGACCATCCTCGTCCATCCTTTAATGGACAAAAGGAACAGGCCTGGACCCAACCCATCTGGGATCCATCAGCCGTTAATAAAAACTAATTTTATCGGCGTTATTTTCCCCTAGCAAAATACTATTTTCCCTGAAATTTATTGGAAATTTATAGTTTTTTCTTGAATAGAAAAGTCTTTTCGAGACACTTGATTTTATGAAGAGAAGAAATTTCCTTAAAACCTCAGCGGCCAGTGCATTGGCTGCACCAACTATTGTCCCTTCCTCGGTCCTAGGAGCCAATGCTCCAAGTAATCGTATCACTCTCGGTCTCATTGGCTGTGGTGGCCAGGGCACCGGGAATCTGCGGAACCTAATGAATAAGAATGGGACTCAGGCCATCGCCGTCTGTGACCCGGACAAAAATAACATGAACCGGGCCAAGGATCATGTAAATAAGCAGTACGCAAAACAGACAGAAAGCGGTGAGTACAAAGGCTGTGAAACATTCACAGATTATCGTGACCTTTGCGCCATGAAAGAGCTCGATGCAGTCATCGTGGGTACTCCTGATCACTGGCACGCGTTAGCTTGCCTAGAATCACTTAGAAACAAAAAAGATGTTTATTGTGAAAAACCAATCACTCACCTCTTTGCAGAGGGTCAGGCCGTATATAAAGAAGCTGCAAAGCAAAAGGCAATATTTCAGGTAGGGTCTCAGCAACGCTCAAGTTCGCGCATGAGGGTCGCTGCTGAAGCCGTCATGAATGGAGTCCTTGGAAAAATTAAGGAGGTCAAAGTTGGACTGCCCACGGGAGGCGGAACCGATGAAGAAGGCAAGGTAGCTCAACCGATTCCAGATCATCTTGACTATGATCTCTGGTGCGGACCGAGCCGATTACTTCCATTCCATCCTAAGCGTCTTCACTGGAACTGGCGCTGGTGCCTCGATTATGGTGGGGGACAATTGATGGACTGGATCGGTCACCACAATGACATTGCTCACTGGGGGCTTGAGATGGACAAGAGCGGTCCGATCAAAGTCGAAGCCAAAGGGTTCCGTTATCACGGTAAGGGAATGTATGACCAGCCTCTCGATTACACTGTAGTATCTGAGTATGCCGGAGGTTATACAGTGACCCTTTCTAACAAGCACAAAATGGCAGGCGGTAGAAACATGGGCACTGAATGGCATGGCGAAAATGGCTGGATCTATGTTGATCGTGGCAGAATTGATGCTTCAGATAATCTAAAGCAATTCATAAGGGAGAGCAGTGATAGGGGCCCCAAGAAAGCATACCATTCAAAGGGCGGTCATCATCAAAACTTCATTGATGGTGTTCGTACAAGGAAAGAATGCATCTGCTCTGCTGAGACCGGACACCGTTCAGCAACTCCAGGTCACATTGGATACGTCTCCGACAAACTCGGTCGCGCAATCAAATGGGATCCTAAAAAAGAGCAGGTCATTGGAGACCCAGAAGCAGAAAAGCTGTTAAAAACAGTCAATTACAGAGGAGACTGGAAGCTCGGCTAAATTAGCTAAATCAGTATATTTAATATAAACAAGGGCCCGTCATCTTAACAGATGGCGGGCCCTTTTAGTTAACAGAAATAGAGATCTACTTATTCCANCCGTTCTCCTCNATNATGGTTTTCATCGCATCAATGCCAGGATGATCNGCAGGCAAAATTTTATGCCTCACAAGATACTTTACTGCATTGTTTACCTGCATGAAATCGCCCTTGCGACCTTCTGGTTTTTCTGCAACCTCATTGACAAATTGCTCCCCAAGGCCCTCAGCCTGAGCGTAAGCACCTGCATCGTTTTGATAATAGAGTGATTCCATTAATCTTAAGAGCTTTTCTTTTCCATTTTTAGTTGCAGCGTCCTTGCGGATCTTAGCAGCAATCTCTGCTCTTTTTTTCTTCGTTGCCTCTGGAGAAAGTTTACCGTCCGTACCACCTTCTATGGGCCTGGCACGTAACTCACGGTACCAAATATTGCGAAACCTTACAGGATTACCGTGATCCTGTAACTTGAGTGGCCCATTCAGTGGAAATGCCTTCGGGCGGGACCGTGCCCTGTGACCACCGCCGCCTTCGAGAGGAGTTGAATCCTGAACCACTACCCCATTAATCAATACTGTCATGGATCCGTCATCAAGGACCTTACCGTCCTTGATGATGGGTCGACGGAAGATAATATCATAACTCTGCCACTTGCCGGGACCATTCAAAGGATTCGCCATTGGAGGCATCACTCCATAAATCGATCCGGCAAACCCGTCAGGGTAAGTCGGATTATTATAATTATCCAGGACCTGCACTTCGGTCTTCCCCATCAAAAACACACCACTATTACCACGTCCCTGACTGCTACTAGCAATCTTCGCTGGGGCGGCCCACTCAACATGTAATTGGCAATCTGCAAATTCTACCTTTGATTTAATGGTTCCGGCACCACCCACAGAAATGAGCGCACCGTCCTGAACTTTCCAATCCTTTTTGCGTTTTGCGTTTTCATGGATCCAATTTTTTTTGAATGATTCCACAGATCCATCAAAAAGAATCACTGCATCAGAAGGTGCTCCTCCCGGAACCTTGCCAGGTTCGACCCTCGGTGGTTGTGGTCTGTTGTTATCATGGATGGCCCAAGGATGTGTATCATCTGGGGGATCACCGTAAAACTGTGCTTTGGCAAAAGGAACAGCAAGGAACAGAAAAAGAACTATTCTTACTGTTTGTCGAAGATATTTAAGTTTTAAGTTCATGGATTTGGTTTAAACGATAAAATTGTTCCTAGCAAGTTAACGCTAAAATATCGGAAAAAATAAAGCCCTCAAAATTAAGGTCCCAGACAAATGGAAGTAGTAATGTGATTTTTTTCGTAAAATGAACGTTTGATTCTGGCCTTTTCAGGCGTTTTATCTTTGTTCTGAAGGCGCAACACTGCAATAATACGCAATCATTACATTAAAGCTTTTAACAACATGATCAGAAAAACTCTCACCATTGCCATCGTGGCTCTTTTTACCATATCCGCTTCATCAGCCGCTGATACACTTATGCTCAAAGGCAAATCAGGACCAGGCAAAGGAAAACACATTGTCATCATCACGGGTGATGAAGAATACCGCTCCGAAGAATCTGGTCCAATGCTTGGTAAAATCCTTTCTCAAAAACACGGATTCGATTGTACTGTGGTATTTTCCTGGACCGATAATTATATCGATCCCAATAACCAGAAAGGTCTACGCGGGCTTAAGGCTCTTGACAGTGCTGACTTAATGATCATCGGAACTAGATTCCGTCAACCTGGTGCTGAAGAAGCAGCCCACATTACCAAATTCCTTAATGCAGGAAAACCCGTCATTGGATTCAGGACCGCAACGCATGCTTTTACTGGTGGTAATAAGTTTGGAACAGGGAGTAATGCCATTGGTTTTGGAGCTTTCGGACGAAAGGTTCTGGGTGAACAATGGATCAGTCATCATGGAGGGCATAAAAGAGAAGGGGCTCGAGGTGTAATTGAAGAAAAGAACAAGAGTCATGCGGTTCTTAATGGTGTGTCCGATGTCTTTGCTCCTTCCGATGTTTATGGAGTAAGGAACCTGACCGAAGCAGACACTGTGTTGTTGCGTGGCGCAGTCACAAAAACGATGGATCCAAAATCGGAAAATGTAGCAGGGAAAAAAAATGACCCTATGCAGGCACTCGCTTGGCTTCATCCGTACACTGCGCCTGATGGAAAAACTAAAGGCAATTCATTCTGCACAACTGCAGGAGCCTCATGTGATTTTGTGAGCGAAGGATTACGTCGTATCGTTGTGAATGCGGCTTACCACCTCACAGGCTTAAAAGTTCCTGCAAAAGCCGACGTTGACTATGTGGACCCATTTTACCCAAGTTTTTACGGATTTATTAGAGATAAGAACTGGTTCAAGGGCCTGGACATGCAAGCTGAAGATTATGGTCTTGGAAAAACCCCTCATGCGCCAGATCCTCCAGGAAGTCCAGCTTGGCCGCACCGGCCAACTCCCAAAAAGGGTTAAGCTTTTGGTGTTGCTTTAAAAGTTAATTAAGATCCAAAAGAAATTCGATGTGTGCATGCACGATCTGCCCCATNGTGGATGCATTATTAAATACGGATGACTTATAATGCTCAGCTAGCTCGGATCTTAGCTGTAAAATCTTTTCCGGAGAAGAGAGTTTTTCCCGGGACATTATGTTAAGGAGAGACCCTATGCGCCTTTCCGCGCTTTTATATCTCCGCGAAATGAGTGTTCTTTCTTCTTTTTGATACTGCTCGATAGTTGCCTGATTAAGTAAATTCATAACCATTTCAACGATCGGATAATTATCTGCAAAGAACTGTGCAAGGTAGATCTTTCGGCGACCTTCATATGATTGTTGATCAAAATCAATGGGCCTTACCCTGTACTGCACTTCTTCAAAATCAGGAGTAACATCAACGACATAATTGACCGACCTCATGTCACCAAGTAAACGTACGAAACAACGTTCGTTGAACTTCACAAATTCTTTAGCTACCCGAACTTCGTTGAGTCCGTCGCGGTTCAACCAATCGCGTAAAAACACATTTCCAGGAAGACCCGCAATGTGTTCTTCAATCAATGTTCCGCCATTGACCAGATAATTGATTCTGGTCGGAGACAAAATATGCTCCAGCTCCAAACCGTAGAGTCGTGAAGCATCAGCAACCTTAACATAATAATGATCAAAATTATCATTGTATCGATTAATGATACGGATCCTGAATGGTTTAGAATTCCCAAAAACGCCAAAATCTATCCTCTCAACATCCAAATGTTTGATCTTTTTAGAATCCCCGCCCATCTTAAGATCGGCATATATCCTAGTCAGTCTGGGTCTGAGTTCAGCCATTTCATCAGGCTGATACATGAGAGTCTGCCAATTCGTTTCGGATCCGTCAGGGGATTCATACGTGATTGCCTCGGTGAAACGATGCAGGTCATTGTAGATATTGGGAATAGTATCTATGTGTCGGCCATGATTAATCAAATAAGCTTCCAGTTCGGGGCTTACAGAATACGCCATTTTCTTTTTTGAAATTTCCATCTGACCAAACCGAATGGTGTTATTGATTTAGCTCCTCTGAACTTTCCTCTTCATGTTTATATTCCTTGTTTTGCTCCATCCGTCCTTCTATTGCCCTTTTAAGATACGGCAAACGATCAACTGTAATCGGTGCAAGCGCAATGAACACCTTGTTCCCTCCATGACAATGTATTTCCAAAGTTTTCATACTTTCAGTGACAATCACATTATCAATTTCAGTCCAATACAGAACCCGCAGATTTTTACTTGGAAACCAAAAAGGGAAAAGTTCAATGCCAAGAGGTGTAAGAATGAGGAACGCATGTCTGGCGCAATTAATCGCAACCCAAAAACAAATTAAACTAAAGCAAAACAATAAAAGGATAATTATAATCCTTAATAAATTTACGCTATCCGCTGATTCATTGACAAAAAAATCCGAAAACCAGATCCAAGAGGCGATGCATAAAAANGCTCCTCCCAAAAGGATAAAAGTCAAAGCCTGGCGTGCGCGTGTGAAGCGGAGCTCTTTTTCTGGTTCAGTTATTTTACGAGGTTTGCCCAAAGCAATAAAACCATACCAATAGAATCCGATCAATGCCATTATGATTCACGGAAGAAAGTGATTNCACGGAAAGAGATTGAGGTAAATTACCCCTTAGAGAAAATGAGGGCCTTAATTTTCCTTTACCTGCTCCACCTTGACTTTCAGATCTTGCTTTGAATTTATTGTTGAACCTGGGATGGCGGGAAGTCCGAGCAAGGACATTGCAAGATTACCGGCGTCGCCGTTCCGAATGGGCTGAAGTTCCTCAGATTCATACTTCAAATTCTTGTCCCCTGGATCTTTCCGGCTCGAAANATTAATNTTGTATAACTCATTTCCAGGAGAAACATCAGGNCCCCAAACATAAAACGGGATTGTATAATTTAATTTTTCGTCAGACTTTGTGTGTGTCTTAGTTTCCAATCTTCCGCCATGGTCAGCAGTAATGATCAGCGCCGTTTTACCTTTCATTTGTTCGTTATTTTCAATGAAATCAAATAATTTTCCGAGCACCCAATTCATCTTAGACACTGCAGACATGTAGACGGACTTTGATTGGATGTCCCATCCGTTAGCATGCCCAGCAGTGTCAGGATCCCGTAGGTGCAACATGCTGAAACCATAAGGTGTTTTAGAAAGGGATTCAGTGAAGGATTTGATAAGCTCCTCCGTTTTCTCATTGAAATGGTAATGATCTAATTTGTCTCTGCCGTTATCTTCACCCTGCGTATCGGGCCCGCCGCTCCGTTCATTATAACTCAAGTCGTAGAGAACAAATTTTTCCTTGCTACTAAATAGCGCAGTCTTTAAGCCATGATCATGAGCAACATCGAACGCGCTGGCAATGTATGCCTTTTTGTTTCTATGGAGCATTTGCCCAATCTTAGGAGTTCCATTTTCGATCCAGGCATGGCCTGACTCACCGAGGACTCCGCGTCCCGTCAGCATGCACGTATGGTTTGGTAAGGTGACGGTATAATTAAAGTCAGTCCTTGCATTATGGGTATACGCGCCTTCTTTNATCATTCTGTAAAAATCCGGGGCCCATTTTTCTCCAAGAAATTCAATAGCGTCCGGCCTCAACCCATCGCAACTGATTAAAATTACATGTTCGGTCTTTTTTTTGTCTTGGGCAAAAGAACAAAGCAAACCAAAGCCAAATAGACAGGCCATTAATAATGAATTAAAAAACTTTCGGGGGCTATTTTTCATTGGGAATTACTATGGGGATTATGGGAATAAATAAAATAAAAATCTTAGTTTTGATCAGGTTCTAAGCCGCACGTTTCCAGAAAAATTTCAAGCTCCTCGACTCCGAAATCAGAAAGGATTTTGTCCACCATCCCCTCCATATGAAGGCGCATACTGGGTGCAAAATTTTGTCCTGTAATCTGAACCATCTCTTCGAATTTAGCATCATCTTCAATAACATCATATTCACGGTACCTGTATCCTTTTTGATCGAGCCAGGCAATAACAGCAACGCACCAAGGGCAACCAGGCTTAACATAAAGGTCGATGTTTGGATCGGACATTTTTAATAAGCCTTTGAAAACACGACTCTCCGTTCACTCGACTTACCAGTCAGAATGCAGGTCCCTTCCTCTTCATATTTTTCTCCGTGAGGAATGCANCGAATAGTGACTTTGTATTCTTTCGCAATTTTTTCTTCCTCTTCATTGGAACCTGCCCAATGACACAAAGCAAAACCTCCATGAATTTCAGGTTTTTCAGTATTAGAAGGTGTAAAAAATTCTATGAATTCCTCCATACTGTCTATTCTCTTCATATTTTCTTCCTTGAATCGGGTCGCACGCGTTAAGAGAGAGGACTGGATATCTTCGAGAATATTTGCCGCTCCATTAAGAAATTCTTCATTCGGTAAAAATTCTTTTTCCTTCGGGGATCGATCGCGGCGAGCAACCGCAACGCTTCCTTTTTCGATGTCACGAGGGCCAATCTCAACTCGAATAGGCGCGCCCTTTTTAATCCATTCCCAGTTCTTCGCGCCGCCCTGCATGTCTCTTTTATCAATCTCAACTCGAATAGGTAATCCTCCATAACTGGATGAGCTGAGTGATTTTGCCAGACTTTCGGCAGCATTGATAACAGCTTCGCGGTTCTCTTCCTTAGGAATTACCGGCAGGATAATAATCTGTGTCGGAGCAACCATAGGTGGAATTATGACCCCGTCATCATCACCGTGAGCCATGATCAAAGTTCCTACTAATCGAGTACTAACTCCCCAGCTAGTCGTCCATCCAAATTGCTTTGTTCCATCACGGCCGGCAAAACTGATGTCCGAAGCCTTGCTAAAATTTTGCCCAAGAAAATGTGAAGTCCCTGCTTGAATCGCTTTTCTGTCCTGAACCATAGCCTCAATGCAAAGTGTCCGGTCAGCACCAGGAAACCTTTCATTTTCTGTTTTTTCACCAGTAATAACGGGTATGGCTAAATGTTCGCGCGCAAATTTTTCATAAACATCGAGAATCTTTTCAGTCTCTTCCCAAGCTTCATCAGATGTTTCATGAACAGTGTGTCCTTCCTGCCAGAGAAATTCAGCTGTCCGTAAAAATAATCTCGGCCGCATTTCCCAGCGCATCACATTGGCCCACTGATTAATTAATAATGGTAAATCCCTATAACTCTCTATCCACCGCGCAAAAGCAGCACCTATTATTGTTTCTGATGTTGGACGAATAATAAATGGTTCTGAAAGCTCACCAGTAGGAACCATTTTAGTCTTTCCTTTTTCATCCTTTTGAGCTTCGAGCCGATGATGCGTTACAACTGCACATTCCGTAGCAAAGCCCTCAGCGTGTTCAGCTTCCTTTTCAAGATATGAAAGAGGGATTAGAAGAGGGAAGTATGCATTTTTATGACCCGTCGCCTTAAACATAGAGTCTAACTGATTTTGGATTTGTTCCCACAAACCGTATCCCCATGGCTTGATGACCATGCAACCGCGGACTTCTGAATTTTCCGCAAGATCAGCTGCTCTTACAACTTGCTGGTACCACTCGGGAAAATCTTCCTCTCGGCTAGGACTGATGGCATTTTGAGGTTTGGCCATAATTTTAGCACATATGTTCGTCTCGAGATTGAGATTTGCAAATTGTTGCAACTTTGCTTAATGGAATTTTTGTTATTTCACAGAATAGAAGACATCAAAAAGGAGGCTCACCGTCATTTTTAAGGCGCTCTACCATAGGAACCGTGCCAATTACTGCCTCCTCATTCAAAAAATTTGTAAGATCAGCTGTTAATGAAAGGGGATTCATAGATCTATTTGGTGGAAAAGCCCGCAGAGAATAGACCATAGTGCTGGAGGCATTTGGTAAGCTAAGAAAGGAACCGCTATGCACCCAAGAATTGATAGATTATCTTGATGTGGGCATCATGGGTCAGATTCATGGAGAAGGGATCGGAGGTTTTGATACTCGGCCNTTCGACATTGATTGGAAAATAAAAGATAGAAAACTGATAGGGCTGACACCAAAACCTAAAGAAGATGGTGCCGTTAGNTACACNGGTTCTGGCTTTGATNGAGAAACAATAGATCAAACCTTAGAGACGAAANGAANCATTGCGGCATAGGTCCACGTCAGCAACGNTTGGCCTAAAGGAACCAAATGCAAATAACNCAATATTTGTATTAAAGAACTTNAAATTGTTAATTTTCAGATCTTGGTT
Organism: Verrucomicrobiales bacterium; assembly: GCA_002708885.1. GTDB lineage: Bacteria > Verrucomicrobiota > Verrucomicrobiia > Verrucomicrobiales > DEV007 > EC70. The sequence continues at coordinate 52,842 of PAPL01000033.1, forward strand.
CGCTCAAGAAATTCTTTATAAAAAATCGCGCCCTCTGCCAGATCTTTCTCTTTGATCCATTCATCAGCTGTGTGAGCCTGGTCAATGTGGCCGGGACCAGCTGCCACGGCTGGTATTCCTCCTTCCGCAGATAAGACAGCCGCATCACAAAACCAAGGAGCGCCGACCAATTCGGGCCCGTTTGATAATGTTGATAAAACTTCAATGAATGGATTGTCTGCTGACGTATTCAATGGTTCACACCTGAGCTTAATGTCCGTTTTAATTTCACTGAAATCATGTTTGCTAAGAAACTGGTTGAACAAATTTAGGGCCTCGTCTCCGCCTAGTTGAGGCGTTAATCGAAAATCAATTTCAATGGTACACTCTTCCGATACGATATTAGTTCGGGTTCCACCAGCAATGACTCCGATATTTATGGTGGGGTAGCCTAGCAACTCATCAAAATATTNANCGTTCGAAAGGTCCGATCGAAAATCACTTTCTAATAGCCTNATCAATTCAACCATTTTGCTTATAGCGCTATCCCCCAGTTCAGGCATGGAGCCATGTGCGGCTTGGCCGGTTGATGTNACTCTTAACCATAACGTGCCTTTATGTCTGTAGACCAAATTATTTCCAGTAGGTTCACCAACCAGAGCAAAGGAATATTCGTTNCCATATTTTTTTGCAAAGTGTCTTGAGCCTGGCTGTCCCGTTTCCTCACCCATGAATCCTGCAAAAGTAACTCCAATGTCCAGTTCTCTGATCTTTTCAGCNCCTATTTCGGAAAGCGCCCAAAGCATCGCGGCTAAAGTGCCTTTTGTGTCTGAAGCNCCTCTCCCGTATATTTTGCCGTCGACTGACTCTCCTCCAAAAGGATCCACTGTCATGCCTCCGACTCCTACAGTGTCCAGATGAGGCCCAAATAAGATTTGAGGCTTTCCTTCAAAGCCNGGGAATCGACCTATCACGTTTGGTCTGTCAGGTTCGACCTCATCGTACCAAACCTCCGCACCAATTTTCTCCAGATAATTTCCAACGGCTTTGGCCATTTTAAGTTCTCCGGTATTTTCCGATCCTGTGCCTGGATCACCGTCAGGATTGACGCTCGGAATCCTAATGAGTGACGAAAGTAGCTCATTCAGGATTGTCACATTTGGCCGGTTATTCATTCCTCTGACTGTTGGTTGTTTCTTTTCCTGTCCTGGTTGGTTCAAATTAGACGCCAAACCAAGGACCGTACCTATTAAAAGGACTAAAGAGAGTCCAATGGAACCAAATTCTATGCTTTTTAGGCAATTTCAGTTTCTCCCTGAACAAAACTTCTCGGAGTGTTTATTACAGGAATCTTAATCATTGATATTAAAAAAACGAAAACATCGTTTCTTTTTTNTCTCCAAAGNAAGCCTTCATTGATTGAAATAGGCAAAAACCATTGACATTATGGTCAAAAATAGGCATTAATACACTTCCCTTAATACATTCCCCAAAATAGAAAAGATTTTAAATCATGAGTGAAGAAAATCCTCAAACCCCAGCACCTGAAGATAAATCGTCTTCTGTTCCTTTAAAAAAAGAGACCACACGTGTCACTCTGAAAGCNTCGGAAGGTTCAGCGCCTCCTCCGCCAGCGCCNNCNGCACCTGCGCCGCCTAAGCCTGCAGCNCNCGCTCAGGCAACTCANCCATTGGCTCCGGCTCCGGCTCCGGCTCAACCCGCGGCTGCGAAAACAGTTCCACTGAATCCCGCACCCGCAGCAACGCAATCCTCTGCACCTCAGGCCACTGTCAAACTACAACCTTCTCAGCCAGGAGCTGCAAGTACACCTGGTGGAGTAGCNGCACCNCTTTCGACTGGAAAACTTTCAGCTAGTTTGGATGATGATGGCGAAGANGGCGGTCTGGTTCCACTCGCATGGGTTTGTTTCGCTTTAGCTTTGATCTTGCTTGGAATTGAATTCGCAAGTTCTCCGACCTGGTCCCAGCAAGATAAAACGGGTACTACCAAAANATACGGCATACCTTNCGATGATTATGATCGTANATACAATCCACANGTGGACAATAAGGAAAACAAAGAAGCAAAGACTTTCAAGTTTACAAAAACTGACGATACCGGTAAAACCGCTCCTCANAATCTGTTTCCCGGCACACTNNAAAANAAGTTTGCCCACTAAAGAGTATGATGCTTTCAAGGGCGAACAGAATTAGTNCCTAACTTATANTTATTGTAATTAAACATTTCCTACCAATGCCAGCTGCAATTATTCTAACAGTTATTTCGCTCTTGATTCTTGTTCTTGAATTCATGGCCAAGGGCTAAGCTTTTTTTCATCTAAAGAAAAATGGCAGAAGTTATTTCGATTACCCAAGAAAACTTCGAATCTGAGNTCACCCAAAGTGATGTGCCAGTTCTTGTGGATTTCTGGGCTGAATGGTGTGGGCCGTGCAAAATGCTTGGCCCTATACTTGATGAATTGGCCACTGAAAAAGGTGCTTCATGTAAGATCGCAAAAGTTAATATCGATGATTGTCGCGATTTGGCTGTGTCATATAACGTGAAATCGATACCAATGTTGCTTTTCTTCAAGGATGGTGAAGTTAAAGACGAAGTGGTCGGACTAGTTAACAAAGAAGCTATTTCCTCTAAATTGGACGCAATTTCCTGATTTTTCGTGTAACTTACGCGAAAATTTCTACAGGTATTATTTTCTGCTTAAGAATAAAGCGATTAGTCTGTGTCAGGATAGGTTTTTCCTTCCCAAGCCAGAAATACTTGCTTAGCTGAAATTCAAGATACTATGTCTATTCCATACCAACGCACTCTTGCTTCAAGCGCTTCTATCGAAGGCACTTCACTTCACACGGGTGAAAAGGTAACACTGACTATGAAACCGGCCCCTGCCAATCATGGCATAGTGTTCCGTCGTATCGATTTGGATGATAAGCCTTTTATCCCCGCCATCGTTGATAACGTGCAACAGGTTGAACGTGCAACGACATTGGCTGTCGGTTCTGTAAAAGTACACACAGTAGAGCATGTAATAAGTGCTCTTGCGGGAATGGGCATTGATAATGCCATTATTGAAATGGACGCTAATGAGCCTCCGATAGTCGATGGTTCATCTGCCCCATATGTCAAATGCATACGTGAGGCGGGCACAGAAGAACAGGATCAGTTAGCCGGGGTATTTGAAATCCGTGAGCCTATTCATATGGAAAATGAAAATGGTTCTATCATCACCATTCTTCCAAGTAAGACATTCCGTGTATCCTGCACNCAAGCCGGTGAGGGGGGAAGAATGACTCAGTATTTCTCAACTGAAATTACTCCTGAAATTTATGAAAAGGAAATTGCTCCTGCCCGCACATTTGTTTTTTGGGAAGACGTCGAGCCTTTACTGGAAAAGGGCCTCATAAAGGGAGGTACACTGGAGAATGCCGTGGTCATAAGAGACGAATCCATACTTAGTAAAGAGGCGCTACGGTTTGAAGAGGAATTCGCAAGGCACAAGATTCTGGACGTGATCGGAGATTTGATGCTATCCGGCAAGCGCATCATGGGTCATGTCGTCTGTGTGAAACCCGGTCATGGCCCCAATACCCAAATGGCAATTCAATTAAAAAAGGCGTTTGGTGAGGTNATGTCGATGACTCCTCGAGTAAATATTCCTACTGGAGAAGGGGCCCTAGACATTAATGAGGTAATGAAAATTCTGCCTCATAGATATCCTTTCCTGCTCTTGGATAGAATTATTAAATTTGAAGGCGNTAATAAATGCACGGGAATCAAATCTGTCACAATAAATGAACCCTTCTTTCAGGGCCATTTTCCAAATCATCCAGTCATGCCNGGTGTACTGCAATTAGAGGCCATGGCACAATTGGCCAGTATTATGCTTCTCCGAAAACCTGAAAACCAAGGAAAGATAGGCTATTTTTTAAGTGCTGATAAAGTAAAGTTCCGNAAACCTGTGATGCCTGGTGATACTCTTTTTATTGAAGGTGANGCCTTAAAAATAAAAAGCAGTGTTGCTCAGGCAAAGTGCCGTTGCTTTGTCAACGAAGCATTAGTTTCAGAAGCAGAGCTCAAATTTAGTTTGATTTCGAGCTAATTTTTGTGGGTCCATATCTCCCGCGGGCCTCATGATAGCAACTTGCGATTTGGCTTTAAATAGATGATCTTATGAAGTGGCAAATGTTGATATTCATCCCACTGCAGTAATTGATCCGGGAGCGATAATTGGTGATGAAACCAAAATCGGCCCTTATTGTGTTATCAGTGACGGTGTAAAAATTGGTCGTGGTTGTATCTTGCACAGTCATGTGGCCATACAGGGAAATGCCGTGATCGGTGACCAGAACAACTTTCATTCTCATTCTGTGATCGGNGGCCTAAGCCAGGACCTGAAATATTCTGGGGAACCAACACACATAGAAATCGGTAATCAAAATACTTTTCGTGAATTTGTTACTGTGAACAGAGGCACGGACCCNGGNAGCAAAACNGAAGTCGGCAGTCATGGAAATTTTTTAGCTTATTCGCACATCGCTCATGACTGTATCGTCGGCGACCATGTAATTTTCTCCAATAATGGAACGCTCGCGGGTCATGTTCAGATGGGCGACTACGCGATCCTTGGTGGACTGACTGCGGTTCACCAGTTCTGCCGCATCGGTCCTCATGCCATTACGGGAGGTTGTTCAAAAATTGTTCAGGACGTTCCGCCCTTTATGATCGCTGATGGTAATCCGGCAGAAATTCGGAGCATTAATTCTATTGGTTTGCAAAGGCGAGGTTTTGNGGATGAAGAAATACGTTCTCTCAAAGAGGCTTATAAAATTATTTTCTTGAGAAAATTGACAGTCTCAGATGCATTAGAGGAACTGAAAAACAATTCTTCTGATCTTGCCAGTGATCACCCTGTTAATATTTTGATCGCATTTATAGAGTCCAGCGAGCGCGGTATAATCCGCTAATTTATTTATCAATAAAAGTGCATTCTAATATCAATCGGCTTCGTCTCATTGGCTACGTAGAGGGAATCTCGTTTCTGGTCCTTCTATTATTCGCAATGCCTATGAAATATTTCGCCGGAAAGCCGTTATTCGTAGTTTGGTTTGGTTGGATTCATGGAGTTCTTTTTATGTTGTTTTGTTTCGCATTGCTACAAACTAAAATTAAAATGAATTGGAAAATTACGACCGCAGCCGTTCCTTTGATAGCAGCGCTCGTGCCTTTTGGTCCGTTCCTAATCGACAACTGGTTAAAGAGATCAGGTCAGACCCGTTCCTAGATCTTCAATTCGTTTTATTGGTTTAGGATATTTACTATCCTCTCTTTTAGTTCGCTGAATTCAGAGTCATTTAATGCCGGTAAGCTGGTATTCTCCTGTTCTTCACTAAACATTGGCAATTTGACCCACGAACGACAGCCCCCATACTTTTTTTCATAAGTTATATTCTGTTTAGCTTCAAATTTAAAGGTCCTCACAAGGGCTGCGCTAATTGAAGGCTCCTCATTTTTTTCTTTTCCCCAATGATATCTTTCCAAAATAATTTGTTCTTTCCAAACGTGGAATTCATTGAGCGCAGCTATACTTTCCCATTGAGATAAATTCCAGATTGAATCAATTTTTGCCCAGTACTGAATTGGCACAGTTTCACCAATTTCATATTCTGTTTTTGGAATAACTGATTCTTTGGCATCAATGCGAACGCTCTGTCCCTGCTCATGGAAGCGGGTAGGAAACAAAGCAAACTTTTGGTGTTCGAACTGAAAGCCTTTTTGGCCCTCATGAATTCCTCCTTTGCGCAAAATCAAACTTTGTTTTCCGCTGCCAAGCATATCACATATCACTGCCCATTCTTTAAAAGCCACATTGATTAGTTCTCCTGACATCACTCCAAAAATGTTACTTAATGACAATGCATGCAAGGAATTGAATGGATCATTTGTAACACCTATGTGGAGCCATCCGGTTATTTAAGTTTTCCTGACCTTCACGATCCTCTTCACTTTTAATCTCTCTTGCGAACCAACTCATTGCTATTCCTTGTGTTTACCCTGTTTTACTGGTACTTTCTAATCAATACCTCCTCTAAAACATACCCCCCATTTTTATGCATTTTTCTCAGCTCACCAATTTAGGTGCTACACTAATCGTTTCTATCATTTTGGCCGTCAGTTCATTTGCCGAGCGCGTAACTTTCACTGAAATTCATTACGCTCCAAAAGGTGATAAACCCGAATACATTGAAATATTTAACAATTCCGGTTCGGCTGTTGATTTTGCATGCTGGGAATTTTCAGATGGCATCGATTTTAAATTTCCTGATTTTTCAGCATCATCCCCACAAAGAACATTCATGTGTGCTTTCGAGCGCATCCTCGTGACCAATGTGGATGAGAGCACATTCCGAGCAAATTATACGGTTCCGGGAGATGTCAAAATTTTCGGTCCTTATGATGGTGCACTAAGTAATGCGGGAGAGGCACTGGAGTTGAGAGACAAGAACGGCGTTATGGTTTGCCGTGTCCGTTACAATGATCGTGGAAAGTGGCCTGTGGCGGCTGACGGAGCCGGTCATTCATTGCGTTTAATTAATAAATATCTGAGTTGCTCAAAATTTGATAACTGGGCAGCCAGCGCATCGCCAGGAGGCACGCCGGGCTCTGCTCCGGCAGGTTCAGACGGACAAAGGTTTTCCAATCCCTCAATAGATCTTGCTGCTTCATTTCCAATAGTCAATCTCGGTGATGAATGGAAATATGATGAGTCCGGAAATGATCTTGGCACCGCATGGAAAGAACAAGAATACGACGATTCATCATGGCCCAGTGGTGCCGGAATCTTTGGTCGTGAAACTGCGTCACGGATCGCGGCAATGCCTGAACCAAAAATTCAAACTGAATGGACAGCGCGGATCTCAACTCATTATATGAGAAAACAATTCGAATGGGCCGGAGGAACCAGTTCGGCTTTCTTTTCAATGGATGCGATGCTTGACGATGGGTTGGTTATTTATCTGAACGGGAAAGAAGTCGGGCGGCATCGTATGCCTGCTGGGGACATTAACTATCAGACCAATGCATCCTCGGTGCCTTCATCTCTCGAAGCTAAGGTAGAGGAAAGAATCATTGAGACAGACATCAGTGGTCTGTTAATCAATGGCACCAATACCCTAGCCGTAGAGGTTCATAATAATAGTCGAAACAGCTCAGATCTTGTGTTCGGTCCGGTCATTCGCATTTCAGGTACTGGAGGTGCCGCCATTATTAATGAAGTAAAAGTCGGAAATGCCGGTGATGGCTTTATCGAATTTTACAATTCCTCTAATAAGGAAATCAATTTAGGGGGATATCATCTCAGCGATGACCTCAATGATCTCAAAAAATTTACCCTAGGCCAAAATGTCAGTATCCCGGCCACCGGATTCACAACCATTGGCTATAAAGAAACGGGATTTACTGTTGGGGGTGAAACAAAAATTTATCTCAGCTCCCCGGGCGCTGTTACAGCACTTGATGCTTTCGAAGCCAAGCTAGGAGTCGATGGCCGTTCCGTTGGAAGAAAACCTGCAGGCGGCGCTGACTGGTTTGTTTTTTCTGACCCGACTCCGGGCGCTGCCAATATCGACAGTAGTGATCTTGCGGGTCTACTTGATCTTAACGAGATTCACTTTAATGCAGATGGAAATGTGGATTGGGTTGAACTGTCGGCTGACAGTGCTGCTGCGATTCCAGTTGATGGTTTGTCCCTAACTTCCAAGATAGATTTTTCAGATGCGGTACCCTTGTCAGGTTCTGTTTCGGGCAACGCCCCGAAGAGTTGGAATGTGAACTTTGCCTCTGAAAACTCAAATGAGATCAATGTCTATCTGATCACAGCTGGAGGAACGGTTTTAGCGGCAAATTCTTTCCGTGTACGCGATGGAGTAGAAAGTTATCAGAGCGATCCTCCTGGAAAAGAATGGTACCGCGGTGATGGAAGCACCAGAGATGCACCAAATGAACCTGTCAGAGAAACGAATATCATTATTAACGAAATCATGCACGACCCCCCGAGTGATGAAAGAAATGGTGAATACATAGAGCTATATAATAGGGGTAATAATACTGTTGACCTTAGTGGTTGGGAATTTGTTGAGGGCATTAGTTTTACTTTCCCTGCAGGTACCACTATTGGGCCCGGAGCACATTTAGTAGTCGCTGCTAACAAAGATTGGATCAGTGCAAATTACGGAGAAGTTACGGTCATAGGAAACTATGAAAACAATTTGGCTAATGAGGGTGAACTCCTGAGGCTCGAAGACAGTAATGGAAATTTAGCCGATGAGGTGAACTACAAAGTTGGTGGAGATTGGCCACAATTGACCAATGGTGACGGGAGTAGCATGGAACTCATTCACCCATTCGCTGATAATGATCTTCCGAGCTCTTGGAAAGATAGTGATGAGAGTCAGAAAACAAAATTTGAAGAATACAGTTTCACGGGCATATACCATCACCTTTCAGTTCCACGCTTAGATAAAGAATTGTGGGTCCATCTTGTTGGGGACGCACATGTTATTCTCAAAGACATAGAATTACTGAGGGGCGGACAGGACATCATGCAAAATGCTGACAGGCGCACTACCAACGGCAGGGGTGAGACTGGTTGGCTCGCTCAGGGAACACACCATGCCAGCTATTTCGATAACGGTGAATTTCACCTGATCTCTGATGGACACGGGGACAACCGTGCTAATAAAGCTGAAATTCAGGTCAATGCGTTAACGCGGAACGATGAACTTACTCTCAAATTCAAGGCCCGCTGGGTCAAAGGTAAACCCAGAGTCATTTTCAAAACATTCGAAGATAGCTTTGTTTCAACTTACAGGTTGCCTATTCCGAATGATCTTGGTAGCCCCGGTAAGGCCAATGGATCATTAGTCCCTTCAGCGCCTCCCTCACTGGGCCATTTATCACACAGTCCGGCAGTTCCTACTAGCAAGGAGCCCGTAACAGTCTCTGTGAAAGTTTCAGGAAATACAGATTCTGTTAAACTAATGTATCGTCAGGACTCGGCAACGAATGACAGGGACTGGAAATCTCTCACTATGAATGACGGTGGTTCGGGGGGAGACTCTCGTGCCGGGGATGGAATGTGGTCTGCACAGATTTTAGACCAAGGCGTCGACAATAGAATCGTTCAGTTCTATGTCCTTGCAAAAAAAGGTAATCAAGAAGTTACTCTCCCTTCCCGTGCTCCTGAAATACCAGCAATGTATGTTGTCGATGATTCTGAAATTAACACTGACGTGACGAGCTACCGAGTAGTGGTTTCGGCTTATGACATTCGTTCCATGACGAGTGGAACTAGTGCAGCATGGGAATGGAAATTCCCGAACCTGTCCAATCATTATAAAAAGATGACACTCATCGTCGATGAAAGTGAAATTTTCTATAATTGTGAAATCCGATCATCGGGAAGCCCCTGGCACGCCGGGAGCCGATCCAGTTTTAGACAGCGTGGAAAATTTAAAATGCCTCTGGAGAAACGTCTCCGTGGCCTTGCTAAAATTGCATGGGACAATACGCCGGCAGCAGAAGGCGCATCCAACATATTTAATAACAAAGTCCCCAGGTACATGCTTTACCTCATGGGACATGAAGTTAACGAAAACGAATTTGCTTCAATGATCGAAAATGGAGGAACGCCAAGGCACTCAGTTGAATTTTTTGAACCTGTGGGTAATGATTTTCTGGAACGGAATTTTGGTGATGATGGTCCACAAGGTGAGCTTTACCGTCAGGACGATATCTTTTTCTTTGATGATAATTACAGCAAAGATCAAATCACTAGTCGGTACTGGTGGTACGCGGGCGATGACTGGCCTGGTCCGGGAAGATATCACAGCCAGTGGTTACTTCGCTCAAAGGAAACAGATTATGATTATACAGCTCTAATTAATCTCCTAAAAACCGTAAAGAATACTAAAGGATACACTGAAGATGAAATCAATCGCCTCGTTGACGCGAGAAGAATATGCATGATGGCCGCAGTGAGAGGTTACATTGGAGACTGGGACTCTTTCACTTTGCGACGCCCGAAAAACAGTTTCTTTTACAGGGGCCCTGGAGATGGAAAGTTTCATTTTTTCTTTCACGATTCGGACCTGGCCTTTCAGAACACCGGAGAAATGATTTATAGTGGCGGAAATGAATTTTCAGCCTGGCTACGTAAACCTTATAACCGTCGTATTTTTAGATACTATTTAACTGAAATACTGGATAAATTTCAGTCCAAAGNGCCGAGAATGGATGCTTGGTTCGACTGTGAGCAGGAAGTTTCTACCACTTATAATCCCAATCAGAATAAATACACTGGCTGGGACAGTGGCAGGCGCAATCGGATTTTGAGTGAACTCTCAAATGGGCATACCCGAAAACTGGACGTTGATCCAATTGCTAATACTACGGAAGACACGATCACAATTACCGGAGAAGCTGGATACCGTGTCTGGGAAGTTGCTGTAGAAAACCATCCTGAAGGACAATTTAGCTGGATAGATGAAACGACTTGGAAAATTGAAGGGATTTCTTTGAGTAATGGATCAAATTCGTTTCGCGTCATCGCNTTGGATGATGACGGNAAGCCTGCTCATGGGGAAGAAACGGATACCCTAACAGTAAACAAAACCAACAATTCTGCACCAATTATNGTCCTTGATCTGAATCCTGGTTCTGCAAACGTCGAGCTTTCAAATTCGCTCGTTCTTGANGCGAGCGAAAGTTACGATCCGGAAGGTGATTCCCTGTCATTTAATTGGGAAGCTGAATCGGATAAGGTTGTTTTAACAGCTGATGGACCCAATGCGGTTGTCAGTTTTGCTACTCCCGGCCTGTATAAAATATCATTGGAGGTTANAGATGAGAAAAANAATAAATCTACAATTTCACGGGAAGTATCCGTTTTTGGTCCTGAAGGCTTTTCATCCTTTAATGATGTTTGGATTGCTCCCTGGGTCCAAGAACATGACATAGAACAAAAGGATAATTACTCGCCCGGATCGTGGTGGTCCCTCAGTGAATTGCTTGGCAAATTAGTAATGCAATTGCCGGACGATAAGTCCTATCCTCTNGGTCTGCCTCCCGGAATTGCTAATACAAAGAGTTATATCCAGTTAGATCACACTTGGAAATATAGTGACGATAATATCGATTATATGTCTGAATTTTCNAAAGTGGACTTTGATGACTCTTCTTGGAAATCCGGTAAGGGCATGTTCGGAAAAGATTCTGGCACGATACCCGAACCCGGCATTAATACTCCTCTCCAAAACAATTCTGCAGAGAACCTTGTAAGTTATTATTTTAGAACGGAATTTGAATTCTCTGATGATCCAGTCGGTTCAGAAATTGATCTTCGCGCGGTCATAGATGATGGAGCTAGATTTTGGCTTAATGGCACTGAAATTACTCGTGTCCGATTACCTAATGGACAAATAGAACACGGTACNGGAGCAAGTAGTAATACTGCGTCAAGAGATGAAAAGCAGTCCCGACAGGTGGGTATTTATGATGGTACTGGATCTCTGATCAGGGGCAAAAACATATTTGCCGTTGATCTCCATAACCGTAACGCTAGGAGCTCAGATTATCTTTTTGCGGCAGAACTTGATATAACTGCTCAGCCTGTCACTGAGGGTGGTAATCTTGGTGGAACAACGCATCCTTGGTTGAAGCGAAATCTTCCAACTAATTCCGATTGGGCATTACAAACCGATCTTGAGCTATTAAATCTTCAGTTTGATGAATTTATGACTGGTCTAATCATCGAGGTNGATGAATCCAATGATCGCGTGCGTTATGCGTTTGGTTACAAAGATGGAAAAAGCTTAGCTGTCACTAAAGTTACTTCTTCCGGTAGCGCCGGAACAGTTCACAGTGTTCCTTTTTCATCTTCTGATGATGTGGTTATAAGAATACGCCGTGCTGAAAATCGACTCTTTTTTGAAAAATCTCCTGATTCGGGGATTTGGGAAACTATTCACCACTTGGACCTTCAGGCCAATTGGGAAGCAGTTCATGGTGGAATATTCTCAAGCACCGAGAATGCGCGTGGATTGAGGGTCGGTTTTGATTATTTGATGCTGGTTTCTCCTGAAGAGTCTTCACCCTCTACTGGAGANATTGTAATTTCCGAGGTCATGTATAATCCTTTGGAGGGATCCGATTATGAGTTCATTGAGCTTTATAATGCGGGTAATAATTCGATCGACTTGACCGGTTTTTCAATGCCCCAAGGTAAACCGGTCAATGAATTTATCTTTCCTGAAAGATCAATTGGTGCTGGTGAATACCTTCTGATTGTGGCCAATCGTGAGTCTTTCCTCAGTAAATATGGCCAACAAATTAGTGATCAGATCATAGGAAGCTGGTCCGGCGGTAGATTGAATAATAATGGTGAGGAAATTGCACTCTTGGACAAGGATGGAAATCTTGTCACTAGCTTCATATATGACAACACAGAACCCTGGCCCACTCAGCCTGATGAAGAGGGTTATTCCCTAGTCTTGTCAAATCCATTGTTGGGAAACACCAGTGACGGTAGCCTCTGGACATCCAGCTCCGGAATCGGTGGATCNCCTGGAAAAGCGGAAACCATAAATGAAGCATTTGCCACATGGATGGAGGCCCGGAATGAAACCAATCCGTTAGCTATTAAGGGTGGTGACTTACTGAATAATCTTCTCACTTATGCTTTTGGAATTGATCTCATGGAGAAAAATCCCCAATTGGGAATTCCCTCCTTGGACATAGTGGAATTAGAAGGAAACGAATACTTTGCCCTTGAATATCGGAAACGAAAAGATGCCCCTGGCATGGAATTTNTAGTTGAAACAAGTAATGATTTAACTAGTTGGTCACAGGATCAAAACAGAGTAATTGAAATNTCTAGGGATCCAGATGGTAAAGATGCTGAACGGGTCCTTTTGCGCTCCCGTGATGCTATAAATAATACAGATGTGAGGTTTTTACGCCTGCGTGTACTTTCACCATAATACAATAAAATTCNGGTAACCTGNTCAATTAGTGATTTTAAATNCAACTCATTGACTAGGGGAAATGTTTTGGTAGTGTCATAAAACCTTTCGANCTGGTGGGCCGTTCACGCTATTTTGTGTTTTTCGTCTCACTAGCGCGAAATAAATATAAATCATTTGAAATGGTGACCGTAGCTCAGTTGGTAGAGCCCCGGTTTGTGGTTCCGGTTGTCGCGGGTTCAAGTCCCGTCGGTCACCCCATATGATTTTCTGGATCTGANAATTTTAGTGATCCGCAGTACTTTGGACCGCGCAAATGGATTCTATAGAGAAGCAAATAGACTACAATTTTCTTAATCCTGAACTTCTGACAGAAGCTCTCACACACCCAAGCTTTGCTGAGGGGAATAAGAGCGAGAGCCCCAATAATCAGCGGTTGGAATTTCTTGGTGATGCAGTTCTACAGCTTGTATTAACGCATGAGCTCTTTTCAATGTTTCCTGAATTTCACGAAGGTCATTTGAGTAAACTGCGGGCCCGCTTGGTATCAAANAAGGCCTTGGAGGAATGTGCGCTAGANATAAACCTCGGTTCTTTCATGCTAATTGGTCGTGGAGTAAAACAGACCTGGAAAAGAGACCAAAGCGCTGTACTCTCAGACGCTTTTGAAGCTCTAATTGGCGCCATTTATTTAGATTCTGGTTTTGATAAAGCTAAAATTTTTATACTAAGGTCCTGTAAAACAAAAATTGACCAAATTCTTGCTGAACCTATAAAAGAAAATCCGAAAACTAAGCTTCAGGAACATCTTGTTAAACTCTTCAAATTGCCTCAGATGGATCCAACTTATCACGTCATAAAGCAAGAAGGACCTGGTCATAATCTATTNTTTGAAACTGAGGTGAGATGGAACGGAATTACACTNGGTTCAGGTAAGGGTAAAAGCAAAAAAGAGTCGGAACAATCTGCTGCTCAAAGTGCCCTTGACCAGTCCTTATGGTTAAGAGCAGACTCCTGTGAATAACTTGTTAATGGGTCTTACACAATTTAATTCGTCTAATTGTTAATTGATTGGATCTATTGTTTATAATTAATATGAGGTTTTAATTGTTCTCATCTGAGCAAACTTGTTGGTTGTTTATTCACCATCTATAAAGAGCTCTTCGGGACTGTGGAACAGGCTTTTTTTTGCTGTGGAATACTTATATTTAAAGTTATTAACAGCTAGAAGAAGTAGAAGAATATATATTCCTTTAAATTAATTTTAATAGAGCATTGTGAAAACTATTTAAAAGTGATGGTCCATTTCTATAATATATTTTATTTAACATGATAATAGCCAGAGGACTCGTTGCTTTAATTCTTATTCCATTCGTTGGTTTTATCCATTTTCTATTAGCTACTCAATTTGAGGTTTATGAAAGAAGACCCATTTGGGNTTTTGTGGTCATTTTAGCATCTCTCATTGTTCTTGNTAGGTTGCTAATACGATCAGACCGGAACAGGAAAGCAGTACTGATGTTAAATATCTTTGCTTGGTCTCTGGCGATTACTTTAATTTGGTGGTTAGAGTTTTACTCACAATATTCACTACTCAAAACCAATTATTCCTTTGGCCAAAAAATTAATTTTGNTGAACCAGAAGGATTAGTTGATACAAAAGGAAATCCAGTCAGCCTTGGCAATTTTATCAACAAAAACAAATTTACACTTTTGACTTTTTATAGAGGTCATTGGTGACCTTATTGTGTTGCCGAACTCGTGAAGCTCGAAAAACAAATAGACCANCTTAAGTCTCTGGAAGTTCAGGTATTAGCTNTNTCTAAAGACGAACNTAAGAACACTCAAAAACTAGAGACCAAAATGAAAGGAAATATTACTTTTATTTCAGATTCTCACGGNGAATTGATTGCTAGTCTTGGACTGTTAGATAAACAAGGCAATCCATTCAACGGAAGTGATGTAGCAAGAATTAGTAAAATGTTAGTTAATGAGAAGCAGGAACTTTTATGGTTTAGGTTCACTAAAAACAGTAGGGTCAGAATATCATCAAATGAATTAATTGATGAATTAAGCAAAGCTATAAAAAGCTATAAATAACTTAANACCAANGAGTTACAATTTGTTTTTGGTCACCCAAATAGTCAATACAGCAATATCTGCTGGCGTTATTCNGCTCACACGCGAAGCTTGTCCCAAGGTTTTTGGTTTAATTTTATTGAGCGTACCAGCAGCNTCTTTCTTTAAACCATTAATTAAAGTGTAATCAATTTCATTGGGAATTGATACACCTTCCATGTTTTCAGTTCGGGCTATCATTTGTTCCTGGCGCGCAATGTAACCAGCGTTTTTACATTCTATTTCTACAAGGGACCAAACCTCTTTACTATACAAAGAACGAATCGTTTCTGGAAGTTTGTTTAGTTCATTTCCCGGTTTACGAAACCATTCATTTATCTTTAAACCTTCGTGGTTTTTCTTTGTTGTTAAATTAAGAGCGCTTTCGAATTCTTCTTTCTTTTGTTTTGCCCTNTTGAGTCTTTCACCTTTTACCAAACCATAATCCGATGCCCATTCTGTCAGCCGAAGATCCGCGTTATCTTGCCTTAGCAGGAGTCTATATTCTGCTCGGCTTGTGAACATTCTGTACGGCTCTGTAACACCACGCGTGACNAAATCATCAATCATCACTCCAATATAAGATTTGGACCTTGGTAAAANCATTGGCTCTTTGTTTTGGCACTTAAGCGCCGCGTTAGCACCAGCAAGCAAGCCTTGGGCAGCGGCCTCCTCATA
Source organism: Verrucomicrobiales bacterium (assembly GCA_002708885.1). GTDB lineage: Bacteria > Verrucomicrobiota > Verrucomicrobiia > Verrucomicrobiales > DEV007 > EC70. Next base: position 68,651 of record PAPL01000033.1, read on the forward strand.
ACCAGAAGTTCCATTTATTTGCCCAGCAAAATAAAGACCTCCGATTACCTTTGTTTCTAAAGTTGGTTGAATCTGGGTAGGTGGGCAGAAATCATACTCAACTGCATATCCGGGCCTTATGATTTCTGCATTTTCTAAACCCTTGATGGATCTGATAAACTCATATTGTATGGAATATGGTAATGATGTTGATACACCATTCACATAATACTCATTGGTTTGTCTGCCCTCAGGTTCTAAAAATACTTGATGGCGTTCTCTTTCCGCAAATCTTACAACCTTGTCCTCTATTGATGGACAATATCTTGGCCCNACACCCTCAATAATCCCGCTATGCATCGGNGATTGATCCAAATTGGATCGTATAAGATCNTGGGTCGATCCATTAGTGTATGTTATCCAACACGGTAATTGTTCCACGTGGAACAATGGATCTGACCAATTATTNAGNGTAAAGGTCTCAGAATCAGCCGAAATGCCTTTTTCTTCACCAATTGTATCCGCAAGGAAACTAAACNTTGGTGGAGGTTCATCACCGTCCTGNCTTTCACAAAGATCAGTATCAATNGANCTACCGTTTAATCGACAAGGAGTNCCNGTTTTAAAACGTTCAACNTCGATGCCCAAATCTTTTAGAGAATCTGAAAGCGTTGAAATACCATCNCCCATCCTTCCTCCGGCCTGATTCTCTTTACCCACATGCATCAAACCGCGCATAAATGTTCCAGAGCTTATGATAATCGAGTCAGTATGATATTCCACACCCAGATTAGTTCTAATACCATAAACCGCATCATTTTTAATCAAAAGATTTGCTACGTTGCCCTGATGCAAATCCAAGCCGTCCTGGCATTCCAATTCAAACTTCATTCTAAACTGGTAAGCTTTTTTATCACACTGGGCTNTTGGCGCTCGGACACTGGGCCCCTTAGCTGCGTTCAACATTCTAAACTGAATTCCGGTCGCATCAGTGTTTATTCCCATCACTCCCCCAAGAGCATCTATTTCTCGGACCATGTGTCCTTTCCCAAGNCCTCCGATAGCGGGATTGCAGGACATCTGACCTATCGTATCAAGATTCTGAGTAATCACGGCAACATCGCAACCCATGCGCGCGGCAGCCATGGCCGCCTCGACTCCCGCGTGGCCGGCACCAATGACTAAAACATGATATTTTTTGGGATGGNTGTAATTGCTCAAAATATATATTTATTAACGGCATAAATTTTGATTCGATGATCTTCGAACGCAACGCATTTCAGAAAATTAACNAATTAAAATAAAATGTTCCACGTGGAACAAAATATTTTTCTCAATGATTGTTTTCAGAAAGAAAATAAAAATGTATTTATTGTTGTTATAAATGCTTACGGATGAGTGAATTACAAAACTAACACAACAACATGAGGNCTTACCAAGATACTCATTACCAGGAAATTCCACTAAGGATAAATTACAANAAAAAAGGGATATATAATTTTTACAAACCGTTCTAGCTAGGAGCAAAAAATGAGATACTTTTCTATNNNAAAATGTTCAAACGCATTTCATTAATATTCTTTGTTTTAGTTCTGTTCGTTGTTGTTCGAGTAGTGCCCGCCTANTTTGGTCAGTCAGCTGCGTTGGCTTTTGCAAATATTTCTCCCCTAGTAGCCTTGGCCCTGTGTGGAGGCATGATGTTACCAACAAAGACTGCGTTTTTACTTACCTTCGGAACTTTCATCACTAGTGACATTATGCTCAATCTTAAATATGAGCAGCCGATTTTAAATTACTACTCACTTTTTCTTTTAGTATTATTTGCCGCAATCTTTCTTTTTGGATATTTGCTCAGAGAGCACCGTAAAATTAGTGTTATGTTAGGTTCAACGATTGTTTCCAGCATTCTTTTTTATATTCTTTTGAATACAGTTTCGTTTTTAACGGATCCAAATTATTTGAAAAACATGACTGGATGGATTCAAGCAAATACTACAGGTCTCCCAGGATATCCGCCAGCTTGGTTATTTGGCATTAGAATGCTGGTAAGCAATTCAGTATTTGCATTAGTCTTTTACTTTGCCTTAAGCCCCAAATCTGACACATTAATCAAAGAGACGCGTTTTTCTCAAACTACCTAGATTCTTCGCAAGCCATGCTAGAACAAATTGAGTCACATAAATACAGTGAACTGGAAGTGAATCAGTCACTTTCCGATGCAGATAAGATAGAATTTTTGCGCCAGATGGTACGCATACGTCGGTTCGAAGAAGCATCCTTAAAGTATTATAATGCAGGCAAAATGGGTGGTTTTTTACATTTGTATATAGGTCAGGAATCAATCGCGGTTGGGACTGCGTCCCTGTGTGGAGACAATGATCATATGATCACCGCTTATCGGGACCATGGCCACGCCTTGGCCGTTGGGATGACTATGAATGAGTGCATGGCCGAGCTTTACGGAAAAAAAACAGGGTGTTCTAAAGGAAAGGGCGGATCGATGCATTTTTTTGCACCAGATAAGAATTATTGGGGAGGGCACGGAATCGTTGCAGGCCAAACACCACTTGGTCTTGGTCTAGCATATGGACTCAAATATAATGAAGTCAAAGGTGCTGCTTTATGTTTTCTAGGCGACGGGGCCGTCAATCAAGGATCTTTTCATGAGTCTCTTAACTTAGCTCAGTTGTTTGAATTACCGGTCATTTACGTTATCGAAAACAATGGATATTCAATGGGAACTAGTCAGAAACGCTCTTCTGCTTTTAACAATTGTTTGGCTCAGAGGGGAGATGCATATGGAATTGAATGGGACGTTGCTAAGGGCAATGACATCTATGAGGTAAGAGCCAAAACTAAAGAAGCAATGGACAGAGCCCATAACAACTCACAACCCACCATATTAGAATTTGATACTTATCGTTATCAGGGACACTCAGTAGCAGATGCTAATGCGAAAAAGTACCGGTCCCCGGAGGAGATAGATTATTACAAAGAAAATTATGATCCAATTAGTGTGTGGAAAAAACGCCTACTAGAAGAGAGCGTCATAGACGAGAACGCTTATAAAGAAATAGATAACGCTGCTAAAAATGAAGCTAAGGAATCAGTAAAATTCGCAGAAGAAAGTGATTTTCCAGATCTTTCTGAAATTACGGATGATGTTTATTACGAGGTCGACAACCAAACAGAGTCAGGGAAACAGGGAAAACATTTCTTTCATGACTAAAATCCATTTTAATGGATCTCAGATTAGATTAAACAAACTAAAAACATGGCTTTAACGTTATACCGCCAAGCACTCAACAGGGCACTCGATGAAGAGTTAGCCAATGACGATCAGGTCGTCATCATTGGTGAAGAAGTAGCAGAATATAATGGGGCCTATAAAGTGACTGAAGGATTATGGAAAAAATGGGGGGACAAGCGAGTAGTTGATACGCCCATATCCGAAGCCGGTTTTATAGGCATGGGAATAGGAGCCTCGATGCTTGGAGTGCGACCAGTGATGGAATTAATGTTTTTTAGTTTTGCATATGTTGCCTTGGATCAGATGATTAATAATGCTGCGTGCGTTCGCTATATGTCCGGCGGCACAATAAATTGTCCGATAGTTGTTAGGGGTCCCGCGAACGGTGGCACGAGTGTCGGAGCGACTCATTCGCACACGCCCGAAAATTTATTTGCTAATGTGCCCGGACTTAAAGTTGTAACTCCAGCAACAGCTCATGATGCGTACGGTTTAATGAAATCAGCAATCAGGGACAACGATCCGGTATATGTAATGGAAAACACATTACTTTATGGAGATCCTGCAGCCGCATCTGATTTGTCAGACGAAGAGTTCACTATACCCATTGGCTCCGCAGAAGTTAAAAAAACGGGAACAGATGTGAGTTTAATTGCTCATGGTCGGTCAGTCATTGTTGCTCTCGAGGCCGCAAAACAGCTTGAGGAAGATAAGGGCATTAATGCGGAAGTGGTCGATTTGCGTTCGATTAGGCCTCTAGACGAAGAGGCCATTTTAAAGTCTGTCGAAAAAACCAACCGCGCTGTATTAATAGACGAAAACAAACCGTTCTGTGGAGTCAGTGCACAAATTGCCGCTACTATTCAAGAAAAGGCTTTTGATAGTTTGGATGCTCCAGTTTTAAGAGTCACATCGGTCGATGCTCCGGCAATTTATAGCCCGCCACTTGAGAAAGAACAAATACCAAACGTTAGCCGAGTAGTTGATATGGTTCAAAAGCTCGGTTAAAAATCAGAAAAGACTAAAAGCCAATAAGATGCCCGATTTTGTTCAAATGCCTCAATTGAGTGACACAATGACTGAAGGCACTGTTGTGAAGTGGCTGGTCAAGGCCGGTGACAAGGTAGAGGTTTCTGACCCCTTGGCCGAAATTGAAACGGACAAAGCGACCATGGAAATGGTTGCTTTTGATGAGGGAATAGTTGGGGCCATTTATGTAGATGAGGGAACGACGGCTCCACTTGGTGAGGTTTTAGCTGTCATTGTAGAAGAAGGTGAAGAAGTTCCAGATAAACCGGATTCAACTGCAGCGCCTGAAATTGAAAAACCCGAACAGGCTGGAGAAGACAAAGAGAATCAGGATCAGAGTCCCACAACTAAGCCCGATGAAGAGAACTTAGGGACACCGGTCAGTGATCATAGAATTAAAGCTTCTCCACTAGCAAAAAAGATAGCCAGCTCCAAAGGCATTAATTTATCAGAAGTTACAGGCACCGGACCCGGCGGTAGGATTGTCAAAAAGGATTTGGAAAATCAGACAATAAAAGCTAGCCCCGCATCTGCACCTGCCCAACGAAAATCACAAACCTTAACAGGTGAAGATAAAAGAATTCCTCTCACAGGAATGCGCAATATCATTGCCCAGCGACTCCTTGAATCTAAGACACAGATTCCGCATTTTTATCTTAATGTTGAATTTGATACTGCTCCTCTAATGAACCTCAGGAAACAGGCCAATTCCGCGGCAGGAGATGAAGATAATAAGTTCACAATAAATGATTTTATTCTTAAAGCAGTTTCAAATGCTGCGGCCTCTGTTCCTGAAGTTAACTCTTCTTTTGATGGAGACTCCATCATTCAATATGGGTCAGTTAATCTTTCCGTGGCAATTGCCGTGGAGGATGGATTAGTCACACCCATAATACGTGATGCTCAAAACAAGAGTCTTCTGGAAATTAGCTTGGCAGTTAAAGACTTAGCTGAGAGAGCGCGCGCGAAAAAACTTTCCCCTGATGAATTTGCAGGAGGAACTATAACTGTCTCTACATTAGGAGCTTATGGAATTGAAAGTTTTGATGCCATCATTAATCCTCCTCAGGCAGCGATCCTTTCCATTGGTAGCATAAAGAATACACCAGTCGTAGATGACGAAGGGAACCTAGTGGCTGGAATGCGGATGAAGGTCGGCATGAGTTGCGACCACCGGGTCATTGACGGCGCGGTAGGTGCAAAGTATCTTGCTGAGCTTAAGAGGCGAATCGAAAACCCAGCGAGCATGCTGATATAGGATTTAACCATTTGCTGGTTACTTAAATTAAATCATAGAGAACGAAGGAAATTCAGCACAAAAGAACGTTCCTGTGCAGAAAGTTTGGAGTAAGCTTCTTTTGAAAAAAGGCCCTCTCCCCCATGCCACATGATAGCCTCTTGGAGATTTCTAGCTCTGCCATCATGTAGAAAGAAAACATTTCCATTAACGGTTTCAGTGAGTCCTATGCCCCAAAGAGGAGGTGTTCTCCACTCACTTCCTGACACTTTGGACTTTGTGTTGCCATCTGACAAAGCATCTCCCATATCATGTAATAGTAAATCCGTATAAGGCCTTATGGTTTGATTTTTTAATTCATTAATGGCCGCATTAGAACCTGTCATTAGAGTTTGGACGTGACACTTCGCACATCCGATCTTGATAAATAATTCTTCTCCTTTACGTACCGTTTCGGCTCCAGTGTCTCTTTGTGCGGGAGGAGCTAATGTTCTAAGATAAGTTACGACACGCTTCAGTTTTGCATCATCAATGTCCGGGCCTTCATCATTTTGACTATTTTTAATGATCTTTTCTTGTTTGCCGGAAAAATCCTCTTTGGGGTGAATGCTACTAGTAATGCCCATGTCCCGGAGAAAAGCGATAGCGGTTTGGAGTCTCAAACTTGGCTGGTTTGCTTTCCATCCAAATCGTCCAAGTTCAGCTTTTCCACTTTCTTCATTCAGTACATAATTAACTTTTCCGGAGATTCCGTCCTTATCTTTATCATCCGGATCAGCAAGATTTAATATGGTATTTTCATCAATTGATTCCAGTAGACCTAACCCGACTAAGGGCTGAGCCAATCTCGGACTTAACATTATTTGAGGATGAGGCTCTCCATAAACTGGATTAGCCACTAATTTGTATTGGGGTTTTCTGAGAGAAACCGTTTCGCCATTTGAAAAAGTTTCCTTTATTATTTCATATTTGACATGAACTTTACCCTCAGGCTCAACGCCAGGAGCTGCATTTATAGCGAGTTGCTTGCCAAGGTTGGGGTCACCGCTGGGTAATCCTGGAACATTTAGCCGAAATAAGAGACCGACACCTGACTTGTTATTTTGAGGAGGTGCTCCGCGACCATCGCGAACATGACACCCGGAGCAAGAACGGGCATGATAGAGAGGACCTAACCCATCCCGTGCAGTCGTCGAACTTGGAGCAAACACCCAATTTTTATTGAAAAAAGAATTTCCGACAACATGAGCCCGCCGATTGGCCCGGGTAATATTTGCTAAAGGCAATCCGAAGGCATTAGGGCCCTTTTGAAAAACAGTTGTCTTACCCCCGCTTAGGACGGATTCAGCCTTAGAAATAATTGAAAAGACTGTGAATAAAAAAAGAAATAAGACTATCTTATAAGCATTCACAGGAATTAAGGTTCTGGTTCCCTAGAAACACTAATGCCAGAATTGTCGGCAATTGTGACAAAACCATCTGCTATATTTTCTAATTCTTCAATTAATCCAATAATTGCTTTTCTGGGTTCAGACCCGTCTTCTGCAAGGATCGCCTGATCGAAAGGAACTGGTATAGCTTTCGATTTGTCTAAAGCCGTCATTAAGGATTTATCTATTTTAGAGCCGAGCGCAGGATCCTTATTAGAGGCGAGTGCATGGATTCCCGGACCTTCAATTTTAGTACCATCTAGAGCTGTATAGGTTCCTGACCAAACGTTTATGATACCAACGATATCGTAGATAGCATCATTGTGTGTTGTATCACTGAAGCAAGAATGCTCATCTTCCTGTGCCCTTGATTCATATGCCACCAGCAACCTTTCACCAGCCAACTCAAAACCACTTAACAACGTCATTCCCGATAAAATTTTTTGAATGGCTACCAGTGGATCTTCTTTAAGAAGATTCGACCGATAGTTTGCTTTTGATGGTGCCCATTCATTGACGAGGCTTTCAAGATTTTCCAATAAAAGCGAAACCGTAATCTTAAGAAATTGTTTTCTTCGGTCTGCATTGGCAGCAGTTGTGTAATCGGTGTGAGGGCGTTCGCCCGGCCCACTGACCTGGAAGTCTTGGCCCCAGAGGAGAAATTCGATGGCGTGATATCCACAGCTGATGTTTTCTTCTCCGTCCTTTTCATTTAAACCTATCAAAAGATCTTTAGTGATTTCAGGGTAAGTCTTAACGTCATTAATGATTCCTGATTCCGGACCACCCTTGACATAGTCCACGTAAGCTTCGTCCATGGGCCAGGCGTTAATTAGTCCTTCAGGGCCATCCTCATCATCAATGGGGCCTCCATAAAATCGATAAACCTCGGTTTGTAAGTAAGGTAATCTGGCACTTATCCAGCTTTCTTTTGCAGCCACCATGCTTTTTTCAGAAGGCGAATCGAGAAAGTCATCAATCGATTTACTCATGTCTTTTGCAGCCGAATGTGAATCTTCATACGAGGCATAAACTATTTCTGCGTAGGTTTGTACTACTTCGCTAAGATCTATATTTTCAGCCTTTGCAGAAATATTTTTTTCCTGAGAGCAGGAAGCCAAAAAGAAACCTAGAAAGCTTGGAATAATGAAACGAATGACGATAAACATGATAATGATTATCAATATCGCTCCAATAACCTAAATCATCAAACCAAAAACAGGCTAAGCCACAACCCCATCATTATCACCATCAAACATAATAAGGTTCTTCAAATAAAGATTTTCAGGGTTATTTAAATTAGGATCGGATTCAATTAATGAAGAGGAAAGTGACCGGGTCTCTCTGACCAGTTCGGTTTCTGTGATTAGATCACCAAGCTTCAATCTATCAATACCGCTCTGTGCTTTGCCTAATAATTCGCCGGGCCCTCTCAATTTAAGATCTGCCTCAGCGATAACAAATCCATCCGAGCTCTGCTCTAGGACCTTAAGTTTTTCTTTTGCCTCGCTGGTCAATTTACCTGTCATTAAAACACAATAACTGTTGTGTTGACCTCTGCCTATCCTGCCCCTGAGTTGATGAAGTTGAGCCAAGCCAAATCGCTCAGCATCGAACACATACATGAGTGTAGCGTTGGGAACATCAACTCCCACTTCTATGACGGTGGTAGAAATGAGAACACTAGTATCACCGACCCTAAAACGATCCATGATAGAATCTTTTTCATCAGGAGAAATTCTTCCATGCAATAATTCACATTTGAAAGGCGATAAATTCTCTGACCATTTTTCGAATTCACCTTCTACTGAACCGACTTTAATTTTTTCTGAGTCTTCAATGAGAGGATAAACAATGTACGCTTGACGACCTTCTTGAAGTTTAGTTTTTAGAAAAGCCACTGAATCAGAAAGGTGCTTCTTTGATTGACGGACATACGTTTTTATTTTTCCTCTCCCAGGCGGCAGTTCATCTATCACAGAAACATCCAAATCACCATACACGGTGAGTGTTAAGGTGCGGGGTATAGGAGTAGCTGTCATTACCAGGACATCTGGACATGAACCTTTATTGATTAATTTTTGTCTCTGATTCACTCCGAATTTGTGTTGTTCATCAATGATTACGAGACCGAGGTTTTCACTATTCGAAGAATCATATAAAAGGGCATGGGTGCCGACAATGACACGAGGCGAATTTTGATCAAAGAGAGGCAAATCAGAGCCGGTTTTCTTTTTGGCCGTACATAAACCAACATTTATACCTAGAGGCTCTAACCACTGAGATAGAACAGCATGATGTTGTTCTGCTAATATTTGTGTAGGTGCCATTAGTGCAGCCTCTGAACCTGATTCTAGTGCAAGCAAAATAGCACAAACCGCCACGAGCGTTTTTCCAGAACCGACGTCCCCCTGCAAGAGCCTGTTCATTGGTTTTGTAGAGGCAAGATCAGAACGGATTTCATCTACGCAACGGGACTGCGCATCAGTCATTTCAAAGGGTAGCGAGGAGAGTAATTTTGAAAGCAATTTTCCAGAGCCACAATTAGGGGATCCGGGCAACGCATTATGTTGTGCTTTTCTGTAAGCAACATTGAGTTGCAAAACAAAAAACTCTTCGCAAGCCAATGCGCGTCTTGCTTCAGCCATTTCATTTTCTGAGGAGGGGAAGTGAATGGCACGAATTGCTTTGATTCTTGGAATATCAACGAGGTTATTAGGAGGCAATATTTTGGGAAAGCCCGTTTCCTCTAAATTTTCAACAATGTTGAAAAGAGCTTCACGTAAGGGCCTTTGGCTTATGCCACTCGAAAGTGGATATATAGGTGTGATGCGGCCAAGATGAATGCTTGCGTTTGTATTGCTTGCGTCAACAATTTCAAATTCAGGATGATCAATAATGAGGCGCTTACCACTTTTTTTGACCTTTCCGTATACGACAACATTTTGCCCGACCATGATCATTTTATGGATGAAGACCATGTTAAACCATCGCAAAGTAATTTGATTTATCCCTGCCCCATCCGAATCATTTATCAGAGCCTCAAAGAATCTGCGCCTCCCATAGAACTTCCTTGAGGAATCAATTACCTCACCTCTAAAGCATATCGGCGATTCTGTGGGCTCATAAGGAAATTCATTGAACTGTTTACGGTTTTCGTACCTCTTTGGATAGTGCGAAAGTAGATCATTTACGCTCTTATATCCAATTTTTGTAAGATTCTTTAGAAGCTTTTTATCCAGTGAAGCTATTTCATCGATAGGAGTTTCAGCAGTGAAAGACATGCAGTGATTTAGCTAATGGCCGAACGAATGGATTTTATATTCATTTGTATACTGACCGTTCCCCTGAAGTCATTTCGCAGAACCGTGAAAGCAATGTCCCAAGGAGGCCTAGGAAGATCATAATCAGTTCCATTGAAATAAATAGCATCACAAATAGATTCACGCTGGCGCAGAGTCATTCTAATATGTTTCTCCTTAAGAATTCTTGGCTCGGAAGTTGGAGTGACTCCGCGGCAGAATAGCAAAGGTTCCGGATTTTCGCATCCAAAGGGTTCAAGCTTTGAGTAATGATCTAGTAAATCCAGATGCAATTCACTGAGGGGGCATTCGGCGTCCAACCTCAGTTTTGGGCTGAGGCAATCCTGATCACTATTTGAAGAAACATAAGCACAAAGATGGTCATGGAATCCGCCTATTTGATTTTCATGAATTGAAATTCCTGCTGCCATATGATGGCCTCCTCCGGATATTAAGAATTGATCACCAGCACTGATGACTTCAACTAATGAAATGCCCTCAATGCTTCTGCCACTCCCCTTCCCAAGCCCGTTCTCATCAATTGCAACGATAAATACAGGACGATGAATTTTCTTTGAAATACGAGATGCTACGATCCCAACGACACCAGGATGCCATCCTCGTTTTCCAAGAACAAGGCCCATATGATCTGCGCCGAACTGACCATTATCAATCATTTCAAGGGCTTCTGCAGTAGTCCTCCGCTCAAGGTCCTGCCTCTGACGGTTCCGTTCCTCCAATTCATCAGCGATTCCCATTGCTTTGGCTGGATCAGTGCTCAGAAGTAATTCTAGAGCCTTTCCCGCGGTATCGATTCTTCCTGCCGCATTCAGGCGCGGTCCGATACGAAATCCAATGTCCATGGCACTATAGGGGGGACGGATATTTGCCAATTCAATGAGCGCTGCGAGTCCGGCATTTTTGGTTCTTCCAAGTTCAATTAATCCACGTTTTACCAAGGCACGGTTTTCTTCAGTTAAGGGGACCAGATCTGATACGGTTCCCACAGCAACCAAATCAAGAAATTCGCGCAAATCAAATTCCTCTAATGGACGTTGCTTCAAGAGTGCATGTGCAACTTTAAATACAATACCAACACTACAAAGATAGTCATAATTAGATTCTGCAATGTCCCTTGTTGCCTTAGGATTGACCAGAGCACAGCAATCAGGAATACCTAGGGGCGAGGATTCATGGTGGTCCAAAATGACAGTTTCAACATCCTTTTCATTGAGCCAGGAAATTTCTTCATTTGATGTTGTTCCACAGTCCACAGCAATAATTAAAGACGGCGAAAATTCCTTCAGACAACGCGTCAGTGCATTTATAGAAAGCCCATACCCCTCCTCGATTCTATGAGGCAAGAAAGGAACCGCCTCGATCCCATAAGCTGAAAGAATTTTTTTGAGCAGCGTCAATGAAGTGACACCATCAACATCGTAATCACCATAAATGACAATGCACTCTTGTTGATCTATTGCCTGAAAGATACGATCAACGGCTTCGTGCATGTTTGGGATTTCAAACGGGTCACTGAGCGCATTCAGTTTTGGGTTCAGGTATTCTTTGCTTTCAGTGATGCCACGGACATTTAAAATGGCCCTAATTAATGAAGGTATGCCATTACCTGAAATGTCAGTACTTGGAGGGCTAGGAAGTACCCACTTACGAGTATCAACTTTGTCCGTGGTCTGTTCTGGCACTTTGAGTTATGCTTTGGGAAATTAATTCTTGGGTTCGCCTTCTTTAGAACCTATGAGTTTTTGAAATTCTTTGAGAGGAGGATCAGGACCAAGATACGTTGTACCGCCCTTATAACTCTGCGACATGATTAGGCCCCGGCTGTCTACCACGGNCAAGCTNGGAACACCTCGNCCTGATATTTGTTTGAGAAACTTTAACGTTTTTAGCTCTCCGAACCGCACAGCAGGCCAGGGCATTTTTTGTTCTTTCATGTAACTTAGCATTTCCTTTTCAGAATCATCTCGACTCACGAAAATAATTTCAAAATTTGCGTTTCCCTTTTTTGCTTTGTTATAAAACTTGATCAGCTCAGGAGTAAATTTACGGCAGTTCGGACTCCAGTCCGCAGAATGGTAAAAGAGGAAATGATCAATGGTTTTCTCAGGATCAAGCGAAAAGCGCTTGAACGAACCCTGATCAACGGAAACTAGCTTGCCGGCAAGTGCTTCAGCAATGATAACAGATCCAGATAATCTTGGTTTTTCATTTTGTGCGATAGCATTTCCGATCACAGCAAGGAGAATGAAAATGATGTTTGGTATCGCTTTATTCATCTTTAGAAATTTAATGATATTTAATTTTAGAGGTCTAACCTTTTTTATCATCTGGTATTTGATATGAATTACGCACAAGAAAATAAAAAATAATGCCGATAAGAACCGTTCCTAGGCCCCACAATGATTCTATTGGCCGGGTCTCTATCAAACGCCATTCCACATAAAGGGCCATGCATAAAAATAAAATTGGGGTCAACGGATATCCGAGGCAACGGTAGGGCCGATCCATATCAGGTTTCTTAATTCTCAACCATATGACTCCGGCAACAGCGGCAGAGAGTGAGAGATTTAACACAAACTCCAAATAGACAATGATTTGATCAGGGTCCACGCTCAAGAGCATAACGAAGGCAATGCAGGACTGAAAGAGCACTGAATTCACTGGAATTTTACTTTTATTGGTCTTTGCAAAGAAACTCAACTTCTTATAGTCCTGACCAATCATCTGTGTGACACGGGGCCCTGCCCAAGTCATTGCACTGACGGCTGAAATTAATCCGAACGCGATGAGTCCACCAATGAGATTTCCACCTGACTGCCCGAAAATATGTCTTGCGGCAATGAGTCCGACCTCTTCCTTTCCAACCATTTCGCTTTTCGGAGTACTGACAATAAATGCAATATTGATCAGCAAGTAAAGAAGCAAAACTGAAATGGTACCAACAAGTAATGCTTTGGGTATGTTCTTTGAGGGATTTTTGATCTCACCGGCCACATAAGTGGCTGCGTTCCAGCCCGCAAATGCATAATTTACATAGAACAGAGCAACGGCAAAACCGGAACTAAGAATAATATTTTTTTCAATTTCATAAGGGCCAGGGGAAAAGTCCCATGAGCCTGCGTCACCCATTATAATACCGCAAACTGCAAGGAGAAGAACCAGACCAAATTTGAGAGACGTCATAATGATCTGAAAAGTACCTCCAACTTTTAGTTTTAGGAGATGCACCAAGGTCACTGTGATAAGCATTATTGCAGCAGGAACCTTTCCTGATTCATCTCCGATCCCTGTCGACTGCTGAAAGTAAGTACCAAAAATTCCACAAGCAGCAGCGATGGGTGCAGCGAACCCGACTGTCACTGAAATCCAGCCTGCAAGAAAACCTGCACCAGGATGATAAACTGATGATAGTAGATGATATTCGCCTCCGCACCGCGGTTTGCTTGCAACTAGCTCCCCATAGCAAAGGGCTCCGCAAATGGCATAGATTCCACCGATGACCCAAAGAAGCAGAATAGAAAAATTGCTTGAGATGTCGGTGAGTTGATAACCTAAGCTAGTGAAGACCCCGACCCCGACCATGTTCCCGATGACAATTGCCGCAGCGGCTGGCCAGCCCGGAGCTTCACCTGAAACTTTTTCATTTGAAATGGTATTTGCCATATTTATTAATGAGCGAATCTAAAACATCACGGATTTTGCCAAGAAGCCCATAGCAAAAGTTATGTGGATTACTCTCGCATCATTGATTTAAAGAGCCTTATCTTAGGGTATGATGATGCGGATAATTACTTTTTTCATTATTAATTTGGTTTTTCTCTCAATTTCTGGATTAGCAGAAAACAAAGACCATTGGCCCAGGCTGCGGGGCCCTCAAGCCAATGGACTGCCCAATAATCCGAACCAAAAGGATCTGCCCGTTAAATGGTCAAAGACAGATAATGTTTTGTGGAAAACAGATGTGCCTGGAATGGGCTGGTCATCACCCGTGATTTGGGGGGACAAGGTATTTGTTACCAGTGTTGTTAATGATAAGGCCGAGGAAAATGTAAAGCCCAAGGCAGGACTTTACCTGGGCCGGGGACGGCGAGGCGTGCCATCCGGAAAGCATCACTGGATGGTCTATTGTATGAATCTTAAGACGGGGAAAGTTCTATGGAAAAATGAAGCACATACTGGCGAACCTCCAGTGGGCCGGCATCCAAAGAGTACTTACGCTGCAGAGACTCCCGTAACGGATGGGAAAAGATTGTACGTCCTCTTTGGGGACCTTGGCCTCTGGTGCTATGACCTGAATGGTAAAATTTTATGGAAACATAAAATAACACCTAAAAAGACTATGTTTGATTATGGCGCGGCAGCTTCACCGGTCGTTCATAAGAACCAAGTTATTTATGTTTATGACAATCATGAGCAATCTTACATCACGGCACTGGATACAGAAAAAGGTACGGAGAATTGGCGAGTATTGCGTGACGAGAAAAGCACATGGGCAACTCCTCTAATTTGGCAGACCGAGGGCCGGACTGAGATCGTTGTTCCGGGCAAGAAAAAAATTCTTTCCTATGGTCTGGACGGAAAATTACTTTGGGAGCTTTCGGGAAGGATGTCCAATCTGGTCATTCCTTCACCCTTTGTGATTGATGGTCTTCTATACGTGACATCAGGTTACTTTGCGGATCCTCACCGACCCGTTTATGCGATCAGGCCCGGCGCGTCCGGAGATATTTCCCTCAAAGAGGATCAAAACTCCAACGATTTCATCCAGTGGTACCAACCAAAGGGCGGGCCTTATAATACGACTCCCGTCGTATACAATGATATCTATTATCTACTACTCGATCAGGGCATGATATCCACCTATGATGCTAAGAACGGTAGCAAATTTTATGACCGGGTACGCTTTCCAAGAGGAGCTTCATTCACCTCTTCTCCTTGGGCCTATAAAGATAAAGTTTTTTGTCTCGCCGAAAATGGCAAGACCTATGTTTTGAAGGCAGGAAAGGAATTTGAAATTCTGCACGTGAATGACCTTGATGACTTGTGCATGGCCTGTCCGGCCATCATTGATGGGAAACTTTTAATTCGTACTCAAGGCTCAATTTACTGTATTTCTGGAGAGAAATAATAGGTCCAAAGGCCACTAAATTAGCCGGGGTATGAACACATTAAGGGCATTAATCATACTTTATTTAGNNNTTTTTTCTGATTATGGACAGTCTGCAGAGGCAGAGAAAAATAGGCCCAATATCGTTATTCTTGTCGCCGATGATCTGGGCTGGGCCGATGTCGGTTATCACGGTTCATCGATAAGGACCCCAAACATAGACCGGCTCCAGAGCCGGGGCGTGGAGCTGGATTTTCACTATGTGGCTCCAATGTGCACTCCGACCAGGGCAGCGCTTTTGACCGGACGTTACTGGTCTCGATTTGGTAATACCAAGCCCAGTAATGAACGAGTCCTCCCATGGGGCACTATGACGTTGGCAAGGGGGCTCCAAGGTGCCGGTTATCGAACCGCGATTAGTGGAAAGTGGCACTTGGGTTCGAAGCCTGAATGGGGTCCGCGCAAGTTTGGTTTTGATCAGTCTTACGGATCATTGGCGGGTGGAATTAATCCATGGAATCACCTCTATAAGCATGGTCCATACACCAAGACTTGGCACAGGAATGATGAACTCATTGAGGAAGAGGGGCACGTGACGGATCTCCTGACCAGCGAAGCGGTCCGTTTTATCAAAGAGAAAAAGAAAGAGCCTTTTTTCCTATATGTGCCATTCACTGCTGTACATACCCCATTCGATGAGCCGCCCAAATGGCTAGGACGAGTAGACAAAAAGATAGAACCTGAACGGCGGCAATATGCGGCATGCGCAGAGCACATGGACGATGGGATTGGCCAGATTCTTANGGCCCTTGATGAAGAGGGAAAGGCTGAAAATACNCTTGTTATTTTCTTCTCCGATAATGGAGGCACGAACGGGGATGACAGTTCACGCTATCCAGATACCAAGGCCAAGGGNAAAATCAAGGGGCTCAATGCACCACTTAGAGGCTGGAAAACTCAGGTCTATGAGGGAGGAATNAGGGTNCCCGCCATNGCTTACTGGCCGGGGAAATTAANNCCANNCAAACTCAGNACTCCNACNCATGTCGTGGANTGGATGCCTACCATTTGTGCTGTGNCAGGAATAAAATTTGATAAAGATTTGAAGTGGGATGGCATTAATCTTTGGCCTCTCTTAAATGGAAAAAATGATAAAGAGGGCCCAGAAAGGATCCTTTATTGTAAGGGTGTGAACGGGACCAGCTCGGCTCTTCACTGGTGGCCTTGGAAGCTGATCAAGGGCAAGGACAAGGTACAGTTATATAATCTTAATCTGGACCCCACAGAGAAAAAGGACCTTTCTCAAATACAGCCTGATAAGGTCAAAGAACTCTTAAAAACCCTAGAATTACAAGCATCGAAGGACAATGCGAGTCTTCCCTGAGCCATTATAAATTTCAGGAATCTTTGTAATAGAGTAAGTATTTCAAAGCATGTTAGAATATTAAAATTATGCTAGAAGTTTCACCAGGATTAATACTAACCGCATCAATACTAGTCATTACTTTAGGATCAGTGATTTTCTTTTTTTCCCGGTACCAGAAATGTCCTTCGGACAGGATCCTGGTCATTTATGGAAAAACTGGTATTAGGCAATCTTCTAAGTGCCTTCATGGTGGCGCTGCCTTTATCTGGCCGGTCATTCAGGCCTTTGAATACTTGGATCTGACTCCAATCCAGATTGATATTCCACTCCAGGGAGTTCTAGACAAAGACGGAAATCGGGTTAATGCGCCTTCAACTTTTACGGTTGGCATTTCAACGGACCCTGGGGGTATGTCACGCGCAGCGGAGCGTTTATTAGTTCAGCCATTGTCTGCGATTGAAGCACTCGCAAGTGAAATTATATTTAGTCAAATGCGCTTGGTTATAGGAGGTTTGGACACGGAGGCCCTCAATTCTGACCGAGATCTTTTAATTGACAAAGTTGCCCAATACGTCGATGGAGAACTGGCAAAGTTTGGCCTTAAGCTAATTAACGTCAACATCAAGGACATCACGGATGATTCTGGATACCTTACAGCTCTTGGGGAATGGGCATCTGCCGGGAAACCTGAAATTACTGAAAATGTATCTATTCCTATCGAGCCTGAGCAAAAGAATATATCATCCTCTTTGACTCCCTGCGAGCAATGGCACGTTGAAGGCTCTGAACTCCAATTTTTGGATTTGAAGGATGAGCCAATTGAGAGGGCAAGCGTGGAACTTAAGGTTCTTTATGGCAGGGAATTTACGGGAACGACTGATAATGAGGGCGTTGTTAAATTTGGCTGAAATATAAAAACTAGGGAATATATGGACAGTTTTGGATTAATTTTAATAGTTTCAGTGTCGATCATCATATTTGGAATGGTGATCTTCTTCTTTTCCCGGTACCAGAAATGTCCTTCGGACAGGATCCTGGTCATTTATGGAAAAACTGCTAGGGGACAATCTTCTAAGTGCCTTCATGGTGGCGCTGCCTTTATCTGGCCGGTCATTCAGGCCTTTGAATACTTGGATCTGACTCCAATCCAGATTGATATTCCTCTTGATGATGCGCTTTCTAAGGAGAATATCAAGGTTGATGTACCCTCATCTTTCACGGTTGGCATTTCAACGGACCCTGATGTTATGTCAAACGCGGCTGAGCGCTTATTGGGTCAACCATTGTCTGCGATTCAAACACTCGCCAGTGACGTTATTTTCGGACAGATGCGTGTGATCATTGCAACGATGGACATTGAGTCTCTTATTTCTGACCGTGACCAGTTCATTGAAAGAATTAGTGAGGGCGTCGAAGGCGAACTGCGGAAGGTAGGGTTGAAGCTGATGAATGTGAGTATAAGGGATATCACGGATGAAGAGGGCCAGATTGCAGCCATTTCACAATCTAAATTGAATAACAAACCGGCAATGATCTGGGATTCTAATCGTCGAAAAGAAAGGATTCTTAAGACATTAGAAAGCGCCAAAAAGAAGGGCTGCAACAAGAGCCACTATATTAGCTCAACACTGAATATTTGGGATATGAACGGAAGGCCGGTCACTGGCGCTCGTGTTATTATGTCACTTGATAATGGTGAAATTGTTTCAGAATTCAATAAAAGTGATCAAGAGGGATCAATTAAAATTGAATTAAAATCATAAATTATTATTTGGGAGATTTGGCAGGAAAGTGCTTCTGATGGAGACNGTCCCAGTAACTTGACCAATACTTATCGTAGTAATCCAGCGCCGCTTCCCGGATNTGGGGCAAATCAGTNACTTTAGGCAAATTTGTGGGATCAAAGTCTTTTAGGTGCCCCTTCCCCGCTCTCTTTCTCGGTGAAATAAAACGCCACNGGTCATTACCAAGNACCTCTTCACAAACTTTGGCTAAACCAGGATCATAACCCTGGATCCCTACCCTAGTATGTATGTGATTATGATCATGATCCATGGTCCGATTGGTATCATACCAGCACTGAACACCCTCTGCCCAGTATTCTGCATGGTTCCTCGAAGCGTAACATTGCTTAGCGCCTCCAAAAACAATGAGAATATCATCCTTGGAGGTCACTTTAATTTTGGCATTAGTGGGCTTGCCGTTCACTAAAATGTCTCCNCCATCGAGGCATTTGACGAGTAAANCGCGCGATTGATCAGGAAANGACTTAATCAAAGAATCAAGCAAACTGACCGGCTCATTACCATTNACTCGTCTGAACCTTTGAGCGGCTCTGCCATCGTTCCAGATACTGCGGGCCTTTGCCTTTGCAAAGGCCTCATGAANTTTTTTATGGAGATCAGCATCAAATCCAGCGCCCTGAATGACGTGGCCAAATTCATGAATGAGTATACTTTCATTCTGCATACCACCCTCATATTCTAAAACATCCTCTTCAGCAAAGAGGACAACGGGCCTACCGTCTATGTGCCGGAGAAATCCCCGCTGACGCCAATTATAAAAATCGAGTTCCTTGCCCGTCTTGTTAGTAACAAATTGAGGAATTTCTGAAGTGAGCTCATCTTTACCGACTAGGATGCATAATACGTTTCTTTTACGTATCCTTTCAGCAACTGCATCATTGATGCTGGCCATCATATGGTTGAATAGGTAAGCGGTTTCCAAAATAGCCGTGTCTGAAACCTTAACGGAAGTTGCAATTAATATGTTTTGAACAAGTAAGGATTTTTTGAAGAATTTGGAATCTAAGTTGTAACTTTCTTGTTGTTCAGCATTGGGGGCTTTGATTTGATTTGAAGCAGATCCAGTGACTGAAAGGATAAAAATAGAAAAGGTAACAACAAATAGAGTACGCATGATGAATTAGTGATTCGTGTTTATCCAAATATCGAATAAGAGCCAAGAGGTAATTTAAGGGCCGACTTAGTATAATAGAAGAGTTACTAAGATTTTATTAATAAGATGTAGGAAATTAGAGTCTTTATTGGCTTGAGGATTGATGGATAGGAATGGATAGATTATCGATAAAGCATTATTTATGGATCAACTATTACTTTAGAATGGGGATATGGATACTAGTCCAAATATTATGGATAAATATGCATGATTTATCGATCAACTATTGGGATAGAATAAAGGTATGGATAAAAGCCCTGATATTATCGATAGAGATGGATTAAGATCGATGTATGAGGATGGATGAATTATCGATAAATATGCATGATTTATGGATAAATATGCATTTCCATCTATAGGAGAATTTATATCATCCAATTCTATTGATGATCGTATAATAGATGGGCTTTAAATAAGCTCCGGCATTGGTCTCCAACCGTCCACGAGATAATGGGGCCTGCCCGTTAAATCGGGAAGAGTAGTGGTGTTGGGGTCAATTCCCATGTTGTGGTAAAGCGTGGCCATGACTTCGCCCATGTGAACTGGGCGGTCATCTGCTTCTGCTGCTATTTTATCAGTAGAACCAATAATTTTTCCAGTAGGCATTCCACCACCCGCGAGAAGTGCACATGAAACATTGGGCCAGTGATCGCGGCCGGCATTTTTATTGAGTTTGGGTGTTCTTCCAAACTCGCCCCAGGCGCACACTGTCACATCTTTGTCCATTCCTCTCTCATGCAAATCCTCTATGAGCGCACTGAGTCCCTGATCAAAAATCGGAGCATGCTCTTTCATGCCTTTAGTATTATTAGAATGAAAATCCCAACGACCGAAATTAAGGGTAACGCATCGTGCCCCGGCTTCGACTAAGCGTCGGGCAATTAGAAAATGTTCATTGTTCTTTGGAGCACCATCACCAACGTTCTTTGGATCCCCTTTCCCATAACGCGCTCTTAGTTTGGGGTCTTCTTTTTCGATGTTAAGAGCATTAGCAAGGCGACTCGAAGTAAGCAGGCTGAAAGCTTGTTGGGTAAAACCATCGAGTCCTTCTATCTTGCCAGTCGCATCCAGATCCCTGCGCATTTGATCAAATGAGAGTAGAAGATCCTTGCGCTGAGAAAGCCTTTGCGTAGTTATATCGTTCAGAACCATGTCCTTCATCCCGGGTCCAGAGGGTCGGAACGGGCTGTGCTGAACCCCTAAATATCCAGGCATTCCTGAAGAACCGTAAGGAGGATGTCCAGCCTTGGGCGCTAGACCAATGAATGGAGGAGTTCTTGGGTCAGCAGACCCCATCAAGCGCGACAGGGCTGAGCCGATAGAAGGCCATCCACCGGGGGGTTGTCCTTTAGAATTAAGGGTCGAGCCTTTCCTGCCAGTATAACACATGAAAGAGTCATGGCTTCCGTTTGGAGCACCAACGACTGAGCGGATAGCGACGCACTTATCCATGATTTTGGCCATGCGGGGCATGAGTTCGCCAATCTGTATTCCATCAACGTTTGTGGGAATAGCGCCTAAGTCCCCACGATATTCTGCAGGTGCGTCAGGCTTGGGATCCCACAAATCCTGATGCGGAGGCGCGCCGGCCATATAAATCATAATTAGGGCCTTATGAGAGGGTTTCCCACTATTTATGGCTTCAGCTTGAAGTAACTGAGGCAATGAGAGTCCACCCATTCCGATTGCACCAACGCTCAAAAAATCACGACGGGATATGCCGTCACAAAGGTTACCTTTGGAATTACCGTAAACCTTAAGCATTATTTAAACTAACATGTTAATAATAGTATAAGTCAATTGATCTAAAATATTTTATTTTAGTGTTCCTTTCTACAAAGCATTGTATTTGGATCTCTCTCACTAAGATGTTATAAAAAATCAATGATCTGATGATAAAAACGTTGTTTCAATCAATGTTTATAATGAAAAAATCGATTTAGAGAACTTTTGAAATGACGTTAATTTATATGCCCGTTTGGAAATCGACAGCATGCATGCAGAACAACAAAGAATAAGCTCGATAGGACCTGAGTCACTGAAAGGTTTTTGGGCTCTATTCTTGGTCCAGTATCAGGGAGCTTTCAGTGATAATCTGTTCAAGTTTCTTGTAATTTTTTCCAGCATTAACAGTTTGGGCGTTGAACAAGACGCCCTAAGGGATTTCCGTTTGTTTCTGATCGTGGCGGTCTTTGCTTTGCCATTCATCTTCTTTTCAATGGCTGCAGGATGCTTAGCGGACCGTTATTCTAAGGGTAGGGTCATTACATGGACCAAGAGGCTTGAAATTGGAATTATGATTTTGGGGGTCTTTGCTCTTAAATCCGGAGANTTTAATTACATGTTGGGAGTGATCCTTTTAATGAGCATCCAGAGCGCGATCTTTAGCCCGGCAAAATATGCTTCATTGCCGGAATTGCTACCCAATGAAAAATTAAGTTGGGGTAACGGTGTGATAGGTTTAGGCACATTTGGTGGAATCATTGCNGGAGGAACAGTGGCCGGNTTACTGTCTTCTTGGTTCAAAGAGGACGTGTGGCAGTGCGGAGGGATACTAGTCATCCTTGCANTGGCCGGAACTATAGTCTCACGTTGGATCACACGTCATCCGGCAGCGAGCCCCGGTAAACGGATTAAAATTAATTTTATAGGCGATTTAATTCACAATCTCAAGGAAGCCGGAAAGAGCAGGGTATTGGGCCTTGCCATTGTGGGNAGCATTTATTTTTGGTTAATCGCTGCGCTCTATGAACCCACATTAGTTGTTTTTGGTAAGGACCTTNAACTGACGGATTTTCAGATCAGCCTAATGCGCGCGTGTCTGGCAATAGGNATTTCTATAGGTAGCGTTTCGGCTGGCTACCTTTCGCAAAACAAGGTCGAGTATGGTCTGATACCTTTAGGATCATTAGGACTTGCGATTTGCTCAATTGTTTTAGGTTTTTTCGACCTTAGTTTTGTTCAGATCAGTTTTTTACTAGTTTGCCTAGGTATTTCAGGGGGCTTTTTCAATGTGCCTGTCAGTGCCCTCATTCAAAAACTTCCAGCCAGAAAAGATAAAGGTTCAGTCATTGCGGCCAATGGATGGCTCACTGCTCTGGCAATGGGCTTGGCTGCATTGATTTTTTATCTTTTCAAGGTTCAGCTTGGAATCGATGCCAAAGCGATGTTTTGGGTCATTGGATTAAATACCATTGCTGGAACAATTTATGCAGTCTGGCTAGTACCGGATTCGCTGGCAAGATTTGTGCTATGGGCACTGACTAATACTCTTTATCGGGTTAAGGTCCTAGGGAGAAATAACTTACCAGAGAGAGGAGGGGCGCTTCTCGCGTCTAACCATATTTCGTTAGCCGATGCACTTTTCGTAATAGCCTCAACGGGTCGACGGATCCGATTTATCATGCACAGGGATCAGTTCAACAGGTGGTGGGTCAAACCTATAGCAAAGATGCTAAGAGTGATTCCTATAGCTTCTGATTTTGGTCCTAAAGAATTGTTAAAATCACTGAAAAAAGCTAGCGATTGCCTGAAAGATGGCGAACTGGTTTGTATCTTTGCTGAAGGTCAAATCAGCAGAATTGGCGGACAAACTTTGGCCTTCCAGAAAGGAATGGAACTTATCATGAGAAAGCAGGATGCACCGATAATACCTGTTCATCTGGATAATGTATGGGGGAGCATTTTCAGTTTTCATCAGAAAAAGGTTTACTGGAAAGTCCCCCGACAGATACCATACCCTGTCACCGTTAGTTACGGAAAACCTATGCCAACAGATTCTTCACATACCGAAGTCAGACGAGAAGTGGTAGCGCTGGGAGCCGATGCATGGGCTCAAAGGAAGGGACGCATTTCAACGATCGGCAGGGCCTTTGTCCGGACAGCAAGGAGGGCCAGGACCAGAATGGCTTTTGCTGATAGCTCCGGCAAGAAATTAAGTTATATGCGGGCATTGATGGGGTCCATTATCCTGACTAAGAGATTGCGCAAAGAATGGGACGGGCAACAGAAGGTCGGGATTCTTATCCCGCCCAGTGTCGGTGGGGCACTGACTAATCTTGCCGGAATTTTGATGGGTAAAACGGTAGTTAATCTTAATTATACCCTATCAGAGGAAGGGATAAGGTCCTGCGTTGAGCAATGTGATATTAAATGTGTTATCTCGTCAGAGAAAGTAATTCGCAAACTCAAAATTGATCCTGGCGTTCCAATGCTTGCTCTAGAAGATATTGCAAAGGATCCGAGCCTAATAGAGAAAATCAGCGCGGCTCTCTTAGCATATTTGTGTCCGAGGGGGATTCTATTAAACAAGCTATCTGAGGGCAATCCTGCATCCTTAGATGATATTGCAACAATCATTTTCAGTAGCGGCAGTACCGGCGAACCTAAAGGAGCAATGCTGAGTCATTATAATATTGTTTCTAACATGATGCAATTGAACCAAGCCTATGACTTTAACCGTGATGACCGGTTCCTCGGGGTTTTACCATTCTTTCATTCACTAGGGTTTACGGCAACGCTCATTGGTCCCGCAGTCATTGGGGTTGGGGCAGCTTATCACCCCCTACCCACTGATACCAGATCCATCAGCAAGCTGATTCCTCATTATAAATTGACCTTACTTTTAGCTACACCAACTTTCCTTCAACTTTATCTAAGAGGCATTAAACCTGAACAAATGCAGACCATTAATCTGGTAGTTGTCGGTGCTGAAAAATTACCTCAACGTTTGGCCGTTGCCTTTGAAGAAAAGTTCGGACTGCAGCCTCTCGAAGCATATGGTTGCACCGAATGTTCACCCGGTGTTGCTGTTAATACTCCGAGCCTGATTACCGATGATTTGAGTCAGACCGGGAACCGTCCGGGCACCATTGGCAGGGCATTACCGGGCATGAGCATTAAAATTGTGGACCCCGAAACCGAAGAACCCTGTAGCTTTAACGAGCCGGGTTTGATGTGGGTAAAGGGGCCCAATGTCATGCAGGGTTATCTTGGCAAGGAGAGCCTAACTGCCGAGGTTCTGGTAGATGGTTGGTATAATACCGGTGACATTGCGTCTGTCGATGAGGAGGGCTTTATCACTATCACTGATAGACTGAGCAGATTCAGCAAAATTGGAGGTGAGATGGTTCCTCACATTAAGATCGAAGAGTTACTACACACAATTGCTGAACTAACAGAGCAGTCCTTTGCAGTTACCGGGATACCTGATGAAAAGAAGGGAGAACGACTTGTGGTCTTATTTACTATCAAAGAAGAAAACCTTAAAGAAATCACGGATCAACTTGGTAAAGCAGACATTCCTAATTTGTGGAAACCCAGATCAGATCAATTTTTCAAAGTAGAAAATCTTCCTTACCTAGGTAGTGGAAAATTGGATCTGAAGGCGATCAAGACAACAGCTCTTGAGATTGCAGAAAAGTAGATTCTTCTGATATTTACCTAGGACAAACGAATCATGTCCTTGATGGATTGATACCAAAGAAAAAAGAGACCTTTCCATGAATAACAGAAAGTTCCGTTCCCAGATAATTTGAGCAAACCGCGGTCCAGATTATGATCGACTTGGTTTCTCATTTCCTTTTCAGTTAATTTACCCAGTTCTTCAGGATCTGTTTCCTTAAGGTCGCTGTCGATGATTCCTTTGCTTTGCAAGAAATCTTGATGAATTTCAATCATTTCATTAAATGATTCGATGCCGCGCACGCAATTAACCACACACTCTGGTGTCAATTTCATTGCATAGCTGAAAGGGTAATTCCAAGTTATCAGAGTTTTGCCGTTAGCAGTCCTGGAACAAACACTCATATAATTAAAAGCTAAATGACTCTGGCTGTTTAAATTGATTGTGGCTTGAGCCCTAGATTTTGGATCATAAAAAAAGCGAACGAACTGATCGACACCGCCCCATTCCCACCCTGAGTCCTGTATATGCTCAAAGCCTGCCACTTCTACTTCATTTGTGAATTCCCTCAGTTGAGGAAAAATATCACGGTTCGGAGGGAACCGGTTCTGCATTTTCTTATCTAGGGGAAGCTTCATTCTTCGGATGCGTGTCATGATGTCAATGCCAGGAAGAAAGAACCAACACAAAGCTGCCAAGATGCCCCAAAGCACATCATGATGTCGCAACCTACTAGCCTCGTTGACCAATGCAATGAGAGGAGCGAGGGCCTCTAGTTGAACAACCTGTTGCTTTTTAAGTAACAATGATTTGATTTCGCCTGCAGAAACAATTGTGGCACTGCCAGAAACACCATCACA
>PAPL01000034.1 GCA_002708885.1 Verrucomicrobiales bacterium
ACCCCGGCAGAGGAAACCCCGGCAGAGGAAACCCCGGCAGAGGGTACAGCGCAAGATTCAGTAAATGTAGTTGAAATGAGTCCTCCAGTTAATGAGGAAGGGGTCATTGGCCAATTGCCTCAGCCTCAAGAGGATGATTGGATGAAGGATGCGTACGAGCAAGTAGCTGACGCAAACCGAGCTACGGAGGAGATGAATGAATCTCAAGGCGAAAGCCATTTCGATCAATCAAACGTTGACCAGTCAGCTGAACCGATTTATCAGGCGCCAGCTGAGCCGGTTTACCAGGCGCCAGTTGAACCTGTTCATGAATCACCAGTGATTCCGCCTCAGGTTGCGCCGTCGCCGCAAATGTATGCTCAACAACAGCCGAACCCATATCAGAATGTTCAACCTTACCAACAATCATACTATGCTCCACCTGTTGCAGGAGCTTATCCCTATCAACAACAGGGCATGCCCGTAAACGTTCCACCAAACACTCAGCAGGTCCCTGTTGGGCAACCGAGGGGCATTCCAGGACCGGCGTGGCTGACCATTGGTTTAATTGTTGGAGTTGCTGTAGCTTTGCTTATTTTTAAGTATATGCCGCTGGACATGGCTTCAAGCTTTCGGCCAGACCTAGTAGAAAAAGGTAAGGCATTAGTTAAGGGATCTCAAAATCAGACAGAGGTTCCAGTTGCGCCTCCCGTTCCTCAACCGGAAGAGGCGCCGAGCGATCCAGAGGCGCCGAGCGATCCAGAGGTGCCGAGCGATCCAGAGGTGCCGAGCGATCCAGAGGTGCCTACGGATTCAGATGTGGATTCTGAATAGTGTTGAAGGAGATTACTTTTTCTTTAACAGAGAATCAGCCGCTGCTAACACTTTTTCAGTGTGGGTTTTTGGAGAAACTTTTCGGTCGATCCACGCTATTTTACCATTCTGAATAAGGAAGCTTTCTCTGGCGCATATCTTTGGGGTTAGGAGTTTGACTCCAAAAGCTTTAACTAAAACACCTTCAGTGTCTGCAATCAGTGGGAAGGTATATTTATTTTTGTTTTTGAATTTTTTTTGATCTTCGGCTTTATCCATACTGATGCCGATGATTTTGATTCCCCTTTCTTTGAAAGATGCCACGTTGTCCCGCAAACTGCAGGCCTGAACAGTTCATCCCCCAGTATTCGCTTTAGGGTAGAAAAAAAGTAAGGTTGTCCCTTGTTTGTAATGCTTTGCAAGACTAATAGCTTTGCCAGTTTCGTCATTGACGGTTGGGGAAGGAGCATTGGCTCCAGTTTTTATAGAATCAGCTGAGGTGATATTAGGGTATATAGTCAGAGCCGCGCTTATAATACCTGCTTTAAAGATGGAGCGTGCTTTTTTCATTGTTAGACAATTTGTAGAATGTTCATACCTATAGTAAATAAAAAAATAACTTTAAATATGAAATCTATTCGNGCATNGGGTAAATAAGGTTANTGGCAGGNTATTTTTCCTTAAAACGACATGTTATCTTTCTTTCTATTTCTCGTGAATTAAATCAAGTTTGTTTGAATGATTAGATCTTTGTTTGCTATAATTCCACTTNTGCGGCTACTTCCAATAATATTTCTTTCTTACTCTCTTATCTTGGCTAAAGGCCAAGAAAGAACCNCTCCTGTTGAAGGTATTCGAAGCAATGATTCGAGGTTGCACGCTTTGATGGGTGGTGTTGTGGTTAGCTCTAAAGGCGANCTTAAAGCCAATATCATTCTTCGTGACGGGCGCATTGATTTAGTTGAGGAAAATGCAATGGCTCCTGAGGGTGCCAGAGTTTGGGACATGAAAGGNAAGCGTATTTATCCTGGTTTTATTGAACCTTGGTTAGAGGGGGATTTGACGGAGGNATTTAGAGGGAGCCATTGGAATAAAAAAGTAATGCCTGACCGTAAGACGGCATCGCTAATGACTATCGATGAAGATAAATTAAATATGATGAGAGGTATGGGTTTCTGTGTGGCNCATGCGGTTCCAAAGAATGGGATATTCAGAGGGAANAGTGCACTGTTCTTACTTCGTGATGGGGCCAGAGATGTGCAGTTGCTTAGTTCATCGGCTGGNCAAGTCCTTGATTTTGATCATGGAGGTGGAGGGTATCCTTCGTCCTTAATGGGGTCTCTTGCTTTGGTCCGGCAAACTTTGTCAGATTCTAACTGGTATCATGAAGCGATGGCGGCGCACTTAAAGGAACCGTCTAGTGTTACACGGCCAGCTCATAGCCGGGCTTTGAGTGAGCTAAAATTGAGTGATAAGTTTCTTTTCATTGCTCGGGACGAGTTGGACTATGGTCGCATCAAAAAATTAAAAGATGAATTTCAATTGAATATTCTTGTGAGGGGGAACGGGTATGAATATCGAAGGGTCGATTTATTAAAAGAGCTAGGATGCGATGTGATTGTGCCTTTAAATTTTCCTGCGCTTCCTTCTATTGATGATCCAGCCAAAGCGCTAGATTATTCACTCGAGCAACTTCAGCACTGGGAACTTGCTCCGTCAGGNCCGGNTTTGGTTTCTACGGGNGGATTGAGAATTTCTTTAAGTTCATATGGGTTGGACGATCCATTGAAATCATTTTGGGAAAGACTTAGGACTGCAGTTAAACGTGGAATGGATCCTAATGATGCGTTGCGATCGTTGACTTCAATTCCTGCGAAAGCTTTAGGAATAGATGATAGATGTGGGGATTTGATGCCGGGGAAACTTGCTAATCTTGTAATTTCAGAGGGAGACCTCTTTTTGGATGATCAATCGAAAGTNTATGCAACTTGGGTCGATGGAATTCCTTATCTCAAAGAATTGAGTCCGGTCGTGGATATTTCAGGTCGTTGGGAGATCAGTGGTTTTGAGACTAGAGAACCAATTGTGTGGGAAATACCTGAAGGGAAAAGCATTAAGGTGAAATACGGAGAGGATAAAGAATTCTCTGGCAAGTGGAAATTAGGAAGGCTTCTACTGTTTCCGCCAGCAACATTNTTCGAAGAGGAAAAAGGNAATGCTCGATTGTCAGCATCTTTTAATTCTGAANATAANACTTTGAGTGGNGTGGGGGTTCTTCCATCAGGAAAGACGCTATGGTGGAACGCTAAGCGTACTGGAGAGATTAAAGGAGATGATAAGGAAGAANGCATAAAATCTATGAATGAGGATGATGTGCCCGATCTGAAGTTTTCTTCTTATCCGGCGGGNGCTTATGGANTAAAAAATGTTATTTCAAAACTTCCTAAAAAGATTCTTTTTAGAGGTGCAACAATATGGACCAGTGCGGATCAGGGTATTGTAAAAGAAGCGGATTTATTGATTAATGAAGGACAAATCGTAGCCATTGGAAANGGGCTCGCTCTTCCTGAGGGGTATGAAGAGATTAATGTATCTGGAAAGCATATCACTCCCGGTCTAATTGATTGCCATTCTCATAGTGCCATTAGCAGAGGAGTGAATGAAGGAACTCATGCTGTTACTGTGGAAGTTCGGATCGGGGACTCTCTTGATCCTACGGATATTTCATTATACCGACAGTTGGCCGGAGGTCTGACGACTGCCAACTTATTGCATGGATCGGCTAACCCTATGGGAGGGCAGAATCAAGTCATCAAGTTGCGCTGGGGATCTGGANCGGAGGGGNTCAGGTTTGTTGGGGCAAAACCCGGAGTCAAATTTGCTTTGGGTGAAAATGTTAAGCAATCAAATTGGGGTGACAGTAATACAACTCGTTATCCTCAAACTCGTATGGGGGTCGAGCAAATCATGAAGGATACTTTTATTGCCGCCTCTGAGTATCGGAAAGATAAAATAAAATCAGCTAAGGAGAATCGTCCTCATAGAAAGAATTATCGTTTAGAGGCTGTTCTAGAAATATTAGATGGCAAAAGAATTGTACATATTCATTCATACCGGCAGGACGAAATACTAATGTTTGTNAGGTTGGCNCAAGAGTTTGGGTTTGTGGTNGGAACATTCCAGCATGTATTAGAGGGATATAAGGTAGCTGATGCTATTGCTGAGATTGGAGCGGGAGGATCTACTTTCAGTGATTGGTGGGCATACAAATTTGAAGTTTATGATGCGATTCCTTACAATGGGTCTCTTATGAGTGAGGTGGGTGTCGTCACTTCATTCAATTCCGATGATAGCGAACTTGCATGCCGGATGAATGTAGAGGCAGCNAANGCTGTNAAGTATGGTGGTGTTTCAGAAGAGGAAGCCTTGAAGTTTGTTACTATTAACCCGGCAAAACAACTCNGCATTGATACTAATGTTGGGTCATTAGAGCCGGGCAAAGATGCTGATTTTGTTATTTGGAATGGTCACCCGCTATCTACTTATTCTAAAGCTGAGCAAACCTGGATCGAGGGAATTAGATATTTTGATATTGGAACGGACCGGNTGTTAAGGGAAAGGGCCGTTAATGAAAGGTCAAGACTGGTAAATAAAGTAATTTCTAAGAAAATTAAAGATCCGGGAAGTAATCTCAATAAAGATATAGGTGGTGATTCAAAAGAGGATTCATTTCTGTTATCGAAAAGACCAAGATGGTTGCCGGTAATGTTTAAACCTTGCACTTCGATTACTNGAGGGTTGTATCATAATGGTAAGAGCTTACACACATGTACAAGCGGAAAGTGCTGTCAGTCCAAGTAATATGAGAAACTATTTAATATTACATTTAATATGGATGTTGCATTTGGCAGGTGCATTTTCAAATGACAATGTTCCGTCTCCAGAACCGACTGGGACATTGGTTTTCAGCGGAGCAATTATTCATCCTGTCAGTTCTGAATCATTCAATGGAACAATATTTGTTGAAGGGGGTAAGATTAAGAAGATAGAGGAAGCTGGCCCTAATAACCAAATTAAAGAACATGGATCATTGAAAGTAATTAATTGTTCTGGGAAGCATATTTATCCCGGAATGATTGCATCCAATACAGTTCTAGGACTTACAGAAATTAGGGCCGTCAGAGCAACTCGGGATATGATCGAGCCTGGAGAAATAAATCCAAATGTGAGNGCAGAAGTTACNGTGAATCCTGANAGNGAATTGCTNCCAGTTNCACGAAGTAATGGGGTGCTTCATGTTTTNAGTGTTCCTCAAAGTCATGGATTGATTGCTGGTCAGTCAGCGTTGATGAAACTGGATGGTTGGACTTGGGAGGAGATGACGGTAAAACCTTCTGTTGGTATGCATTTGCGTTGGCCTAANGTGCCTGACCCAGGCACGGCTCTAAATGCTAAGCAGAAGAAAGCTCTTAAAGAGGCTTCCGATAAGACGATATTGCAATTGAATAGACTTAAAGAAAGCTTCAATAGAGCCAGGGCCTATTTNAATGCTAAGAAAGCGGGAAGTTTACCGCAGAAAACAGACTTGCGGTGGGAATCAATGAAGGGAGTGTTGTCAGGGNCGGTTCCTNTATTTGTNCACGTAAATAGATTATTTGAAATTCAGGCTGCTGTTAAATTTTCCGTTGAACAGAGAGTAAAGATTGTAATTGTTGGCGGTTCTGATGCTTGGAGGGCGATTCCGNTGTTAAAAAAACATGATGTTCCGGTCATTATTAGTCCCGTGAATTCTCTTCCGGGAAGGCGCTGGGAGGATTATGACACGGCCATGGTTAATCCGGTTAAACTTCAANGAGCAGGAGTTAGATTTTGTATCACAGGGCGCGGTGGATCGATGGATGCCGCTCATGAGAGGAACTTACCTTATCAAGCTGCGAGAGCAGCCGCGTTTGGATTGCCTAAAGAAGAAGCGTTGAAATCAGTGACTCTTTACCCTGCTCAAATTTTAGGAGTTGGGGACAGGTTGGGTTCTTTGGATGTGGGTAAGGATGCTAGCTTCATTATAACTTCTGGAGATCCGTTAGAAGTGACTACGAAAATATATGAAGCTTACATTGAGGGGCGGCTAATAGATATGTCGAATAAGCAGACTCGATTGTACGAAAAGTATAAAAAGAAATATTTACAAAAAAAGAAAGNTTAAGACATTTCTTCTTAGAGTTCTATCCTTGCCCTTTTTTCGTCCGATTCGGATCCTTTTTCAATTATTCGCATACACTCGACCCCNTCAGAGAAGTTTGGATGTATGGGTTCTTTGCGCATAATTGCATTTAAAAAATCCGCAGCGGCATGTGCAAAGGTGTGTTCATATCCTATAATGTGACCTGGAGGCCACCAATTTCCTGCATATTCGTGCTGAGGATCAGTTACCAGAATCTTTCTGAATCCCTGCTCTTCCTGAGAGTCCGAAGAGGAAAAATATTCTANTTCATTCATTTTTTCTAAATCAAAAATGACACTTCCTTTGCTGCCATTGATTTCAAATTGATTTCTGTTTTTGCGGCCGCTTGCGTATCGAGTGCATTCGAATGTTCCTACAGCGCCATTTTGGAATTCAACCGTCATGAGCGAGGCATCATCGACNGTNACTTCTTTTTTTTCAGAGTCCGCTGATGGACGTTCATTTACAAATTTTGGTTTAATGCAGGAGATNGATGAAATGTCACNAATNAGATAACGGGCCAGATCAATGCAATGGGANCCAAGATCAATGTGTGGTCCTCCACCGGCATATTTATGATCTAACTGCCATCTCATCGGAGCTTTAGGATTTGCGAGCCAGTCCTGTTGATAAGTGCTCCGCCAATGATATAGAGTCCCAAGTTTACCACCTTCAATTAGTTTTTTTGCCAGTCTAACTGCAGGACATCTGCGATAATTATGATTAAGATAATGTGTAATATTAGCTTTTTTTGCGGATTCTAGCATCGATTCCGCTTGTTCTAAGTTAAGGGCAAAGGGCTTTTCACAGAAAATATGTTTGCCGTTTTCTGCGGCTGCGACTGCCATATCGTGATGAAGATATGTTGGCGTAGCTATGTCAATGATATCAATATCATCCCTATTANTAACTTTTTCCCAGTCAGTTGAAATTTCCTCCCAGCCCCAGTTGTTGGCAAATTCAATAAGGTCATTTTCGGTACGACCGCATGCCACTTTAAGTTTTGGTAAGGCATCAAGATTAAAAAATTTTTCCGCCTGTTTCCAGCCATTTGAATGAGCTCTNCCCATGAATCGATGCCCTATGATTGCGATGTTTAGAGACTTAGTCATNATNTTGTTATGAGTATTTAGGTATTTTAGATATGATGAAGAGTTATTTTGTAAAAAAAATGTCAGCAGGTATTTGTTGCAAACTTATATCGGGCCCTTCATATGAAACATCCAGTTTCTGATCTCCGCTATTTTCAAAAAAGGTGATGTTAATTGGGTGCATTCCNGGCTTTAATCGTATCATTCCTATGGCACTCATTACACCATGNAGGCCATCATTATCCACAAANAGCTGGTTCCCAATAGAGAGTTTGCTTCCGTCATCCGAGGATAGATTAAAAGTATATAGCCCTTCTTTTTTAATTTTTATATATCCGGTAAAGCGTAACCCGTACTCTTCGCCGCTTTCAGGAATAAAAGCTTTTTCAGAAGGTATTTGAACGATCCCTTCTTGGATTGGCTCTAATGAATTAAAGTCCGGTAGCTTGTCCCATTTCCCTGAAAACGCTTCAAAACGAATTCCTGGTTTCATTCCTTCCTCTGGCACAGGGGTAAGCAGCTCTAATTCTGATAACANCAGTTTCAATTGTCTGTTTTCTTTGTTGTGGAGGCATTCGATTTCAAGACTTTCTCCGGGGCTCCTATCGATTAGAGAAAACAAAAAGTCAAACCCATTACTAATTGAGGAATTATCAACTTTTATTATTATATCACCTGCGATTAAACCTGCTCTTTGTGCAGGAGAATNTTCCTCTACAGATAAGATTTTGGCAGAGGGTCCATACATATCGATTTTGACTCCGAGCCAGAAACCGTATCGCAATTCCGGTGATAGCATTTTTGGAAATACTTCTCTGACTCTGTCAATGGCTATTGCAAAATTTATGTTTTCAGAATCGAGTTGTTTTGATGTGATGGTCCCTATTTGTTCTCCTAGTGCATTAATTAAGGGNCCTCCGGAATTTCCACCGCTCACTGCNGCGCTGGTCTGTATCATCCAAGGAAGAAACGCAGCTCCTGTGGATGTGGACCGATTAATACCACTTATTATTCCCGTAGAAACTGAATGATTTAGACCTCCTGGGTTGCCGATAGTTAAGATCGGTTCGCCAAGCATCAAATCATTGCTTCGACCAATTGGAATGGGCTCTAATGGGTTCTCAGTCTCAATTTTTATTATTGCTAGATCTTCAGAGCTCATTCTTGCAATTGTTTTGAACGGTAAAGGGGCTTTGCCGTATAAAATCGCATTGCCCTGTATGATCCCACTTATGACGTGATCATTCGTTAAAAGATACCCGGATTCATGAATCACAGAAGCGCTTCCTGCCTGCACATTGTATACCCCAGGCGTTCCTGATTCTTTAAAGGTTTGAATTGAAGCGACTGATGGAAGTGATTTCTTAATGATTTGTACGGTTTTAGTGATCCGTTCCGAAGCCGGTTCCTTTATTTTATCCTGACCAAAGGCCCATAACATGCATGTACCATAGNTAACAAAAAGTATGAGTATCTTTTTTAAGTGAGAGGGCCAGCTCATGAAATTACATGATTATCCTAGGTTAGGATTTGTTACTTCTTACCACGTTTTCTTTTGAGTAATTCTGCAATTGCTCGTTGCTCCGCTTCCTTATCAAATTTCGGGTTCCATTCAGTTGGGACTGGAGCCTTGATCTGATTTCTCCATTCAGAAAGAGATGATCNGAGCGTAGAAGCCATTNCAGGGCGGTCCTTTGCGAGGTTCTTGCTTTCACTGATATCATTCTCCAAGTCAAATAGTTCAGTCCGTCCATCTTCAAAATATTCTATGAGTTTCCATTTCCCTTTTCTTATGACGCCGCAGGGACGGGCTCTGAAAAGGGGGTCAGGCTGTTCATTGTATCTTTNGTAGCTTTGTAAGTAGGCAGGGAAATGCCAGTACAAGGCTCTTTCTCTGATTTTATTTCCTTTCAGTAAAGGGATCAAACTGACGCCATCAAGCTCATGTTCTTTGGGGATTTTTCCTCCTGTAATCTCACAAATTGTCGGATATAAATCTACTGCTGTGATGGGTGTGTCGCATTCGGAACCGGGGCGTACGATATTAGGCCAGTTCACGAAAAAAGGAACACGNATTCCTCCTTCGTAGTAAGTGCCTTTGTAACCTTTGAGTGGGCGCATGGATGTGGCGGGACCGTAACCTCCATTGTCCGAGTAAAAAATAATGACTGTGTTTTGTTTTATGCGTAGGGAATTAAGGGTAGATATAATTTCCCCAATACCATCATCAACGCTCTTAATCATCGCGGCCATGGTTTTGTCTTGGTGTAATTTGCCGGGCGGTTTTTTTTCAAAGTNCTTCTTGTCTGTTTCTTTTGCCTGAATTGGNGTGTGAACTGCAAAGTGGGTGAGGTATAGGAGCCATGGGGTATTACTTTTTTCTTCAATAAATTTAATGGCCTTTGAAGTGAGAGTATCTGTTAAGTATTCGTTTTCATCTACTTTGCTGAGCCCTTTGATTTTTCCATGCGGCGGAAAGTATCCTTTCGGGGGACTTCCAGATCTGCTGCCACCAACATTAAGATCAAAGCCGTGAAGTGTAGGATCGGAGCTCAAATGCCATTTTCCAATGGATGCAGTTGCATATCCTGCTTCTTTAGTCGCTTTGGCCCAGGTTGGGATCTCTGGATCTAGTGTATTGGTTCCTTGGATGTGAATCAGTCTGCGAAATGCAGCTTTTCCTCTTGGTCCTGTTCCCACATTAAATAATTTGTGACGGGGGCTGTATTGGCCTGATAAAAGGCACGCTCGGGAAGGGGCGCAATTAGCGGCTCCGGCATAAGCGTTAGAGAAAATCATTCCTCCCCTTGCTAGATCATCTATGTTCGGAGTCTCATAAAAGTCTGAACCTGCGTAGCCCGTGTCTTTCCAGCCAAAGTCATCAAGATAAATGAATAAAATATTAGGGTTATTCTCTTTCGCTTTGGACAGCAAAGAGAATAAAAGAAGTAAAGATGCAATTAGGCGCATGTATAAGATGAAAACTTTAGAGCTCTTTTATCTTAATGTTGCGCCACTGGACAGTGAAAGGGCCTGAATTTTTTCCTATTCCATGTACCTGCAAACCAATCAATCCCTCAGAGTGTGTTTTATAAATGGCTTCATCGGTCAAGTCTTCAATTTTATTGCCATTGATCCATGTTTGAATTCTATTTCCTTTTGCAACGATGCGGTACTTGTTCCATTCATTATCCTTAAAGTGTTTGTGAGGCTTTAGTCGTTCTTTCGGGGTTAACCAACCTCTGCCCGTTGCTTCGCCGTAAACATAACCTGCCTCGGCGCCATTTTTTCCGCCTGCTTCAATTTCAACTTGCGGTCCATTTACTCGGCCTCCGTATTTGCCGGAGGGATTCTTCAATTTTGATCGGATTTGCACTCCGGAATTGAGCTGATTGTGGCATTTAACTTCAAATTCGAGTTCAAAGTCAGAATAAGTTTTATCAGTGCAGAGAAAAGTGTTCCCGCTACCTTTGGCTGTGGTTCCAAGGATAGAGTTCTCATGAATTTTGTAAGTTGCGTAACCGCTTTTTATTGACCAGCCATCTAAATTCTTAGTGTCTGGACCAAATATTGTGACGAAGGGTTTCTTTGTTGCCCCCTTTTTTTTGTCTTGTTCAAGATTTTTTGATATCCATTTTGCAAGAGTCGAACTGCCGTTCCCATAACCTCCAGGCAAAGGTCGCAAGTCTTCTGTTTGGATCTTGGGAGGATTTCCCCAATGAGCCGGAAATTTCTTTTTAACTTGGGCTTCGCTTGTAGAGGTTAATAGGATCAATCCGAAATATAAAAGGGTAAGGGATGCTAAGGTTTTCATTTTATTATGATAATAATAAGCTACTAATAGTCTTCAGGTCTATCTAGAAAACATTTCAATTTTGGAAATGGATAGACGCATGTAACAATGTAATTATCAACTTACTAGGATTAACTATATTATAAGATACAAATTATTGTTATTTGAATTGCATTATGCCGGAACCCTCAAGTGGAAATGGACCTGAAAAAACTGATTTGTTTTCGGACGAAGAGGGGCATTTATTTGGAAGGATGCCAGGATCAGGCATCCAAGCCAATGAGAATGATGATCCTTTGATAATTAAAAAGTCAAAAAAAACAGAGATTAAGACCAGTGCAGATGGCTATGAAGAGGTTAGGATTTATCGTGGAAAGGGGGCAAATAATGAGGATTTGAATTCAAGTTATGGGAANTCAATAGAATCGCATGATTCTAATGCTATTGACGGGCANTTAGATGACNCTCTGGACTTTGGTCTGGCCACGGNATTTACGGANTCTGAGGGTCTTCCCATTGGATTAGTTTTAGAACCTCTNTACCAGAAAGAAAAATATTCATTNAAAATCAAGGCGATGAGCTTCATTGCCTTGATTCTTTTTACGNTCATTATTTTTTTATTATGGAGTAGTANGAATAATAAGGATGGTAGTTCTGGTGCCGATTCATCGGNCTCGGNAAATAATCCAGCAAGGGGTCTTATCCAGCCGTTAGTTCCTGTTGAAGAGGAAAGTTTAGCAGGTACCAAATCGCGTGTTAAAGATTCTATTGAGAAGTTCTTTCGGGCCACCGGAAAAGAAGAGCTTTATGGAATCATAAGAAGAAACATGAATGTTTCAGATCAATTGGTTGATTATTATTCACGAAACGAGTTCTCATTGCCAAAGTTAAAGAGTGTTGATTCCGTTTTAAGATTCGAAGATCCANCTAATTTTTGGATTGCAAATATAACAGTCCAAGATGAGGTCTCGGCCCGATCAGTGATATTGGAGGACTCAGATAAAGGGTTCCTAGTCGACTGGGAGGAGTTTGTAAGGTACAGCGCCATGGATTGGGAGGATTTTATTGATGTTAAGAGTCAGGAGGTAATTGATTTCCGAGTCAGAGCTACTCTTGATGTAAATCCCGGTTTTGCTTTTCCAGAAAGAGAAAAATGGGTCTGTGTTCGAATTGATGATTGGAAATCGGATGCTGTTCTTTTCGGTNACGTGATTGCTGGGACTGAATTATCAGAGAGAATTCAGNAATTTTTATATGATGAGTGGCAGAAAGATTGCATTCTTCGACTCCAGTTTCCTGAGGATCCAAGAGGAGGGATTAATCAAGTGCGCATTTTGGATTTGATTAATGATAGCTGGGTTAGGTTTGACTAGTTNGATGAGTTGTGATTAATATTTTTATTTGGAACAGGTAAGTTCCCATTATGTTTGTTTGTAAAAATAAGTCGCTAAAATAAAATGGGAGTTGGAGATTCGGCAGTAACTAAGGGGGATCCAGTTAAGCAATTCTCATTGATGCTTGAGAATCGTATTGGTGCTATGCACTCAATGATAAAATTATTGAACGATTCGAAGGTTTATGTTCTCGGGTTTAGCATACAGGACTCCTTTGATGTGACCGTTCTCAGGCTTGTTGTCAGCGACCCGGAGCTTACTGAAACGTTGTTNATTGAAAAAGGAATCCCTTANGTNGTNAATGAGATCGTTGTTGTNCAATTGAGTGAGGGATCGACNTCTCTTGGCCCGTGTCTTGCTTCTTTATCTTCTGCTGAAACCAATATACATACTAGCTATCCTCTCAATGTTAGTGACGATGGCAGGTCCCTTGTTGCTCTCAGTGTGGAAGATGCAGACTTTGCTTCAGTCGCTTTGCAGAATGGAGGTTTTAAACTTTTATTTCAGGGTGATTTGAGCCGCTAGCAGGACAACTCAAGAAGTTGCTAATTTCGCCACCCTAAGGGCACTATTTTGCTTGTTATTTTTCTTTGCCTCTTTACGCATTGATAACCAATTTGCGCCATTTTTCTCTAGTAAATTTAGAATTGTTTCTTCAAGTTTTTGAGGATCTCTTGCGATTAATCCCGCGCCNAGACTNGTAATTAATTCTGCGTTTCCTTCTTCCTGGCCAGGTATCATGGAGTCTATAATCATTGGGCAAGATGAGGCGAGTGCCTCTTGTACTGATGCTCCACCAGCTTTGCCGATCACCAAATGGTGATTGTTGAGCAATTTGGGCATGTCATCTGTCCATTCAATGATTTGGATGTCATGATCTTTCGCGTCATTGGCTGTTCCTATTAATCTTTTCGCATGTCGTCCCAGGACTATAGTTAAGGAGAGATTATAGGTAGAGGTGTTTTTTATTTTCAGTAGCACTTTTAGTGTCTCTTTGACGTGGTTTGTTTTTGTGGCCGGGGTGTAAAGTATCCTGAAAGGATTTGGCATTTTGGTTTCCATTCGGTTCGAACGGTAATTCTCAAACAGTGGAGAGACGGGGAATCCAGTGATGTGAATTTTTTCCTNGGGTATTCCATTTTCTAGAAAGAAATCAGCAGAGATTTGATCCAGTACTAAAAAATGTCCCGAGCTTTTGTTAAGCCATGCTCGATTAATCGATTTTGAATCGGTTACCATGGTGATTAGTTTGAATGGCAGTGGCTGGGATCCAAATATTCGCTCAATCAGATTTCCGTACAAAGGATAAGTGCTTATGACTGTTTTGGGTCGTGTCTTCTGCAGGTAAGCGGCAGTGTTTTGAGTGACGGTAGGCATCAAATCGAAGGAATCATCGCCAAATGAGATGTTATCTGCAATATGATATAATTTTTCCCATATTTTTGGCCATTGAGTAGTGACGATTCGGTAACCTTTGGTAAGGCATTGCATCATTGTTGGGTGAATTGCATTGAGGAGATCTAACGCTCCGCTGTTTGGAACATTTAAATTATCGAGTGCAGAAACGATGCTTCGAGCGGCAGTGTTATGTCCATCACCAAAGGATGCGGTTAGGACTGATATATAATTATTTTGATCAAAGGAATTTTCCCTTTCCCTTTCATTCCTTATGAGGTTGTTCCGTAAACTATGAGGCAATGTACCTGTCTTAATTGTTTGAGATCAAAATTAAAGAATCTGAATGATAATTCTGCATGGATTTTTGTACAAATAAAATGCTATGTTATTATCCATGAATGTCGATGGTAAAGCTTATCGTACTGTTTGGAGTGACACTGAAAGTTCCAATTTTTCTGTAAAAATTATTGATCAGAAGAAGCTTCCATTTTCCTTTGAGATTAAGGAGCTTTTGTCTGTTTCTGATGTGATTAATGCAATCACTGACATGCACGTAAGGGGAGCCGGATGCATCGGTGTTACGGCGGCTTACGGAATGTGGCTAGCCGCTTATCAGAGTTGCGGGGATTTAGCTAAATTACACTCATTTGCAGATGCATTAAAGCGTTCTAGGCCTACTGCAAGAAATTTGGNTTGGGCCGTTGAGAGACAATTAGATTTGTTAATTAANACTGATCCTAAAGACTGGACTGGTGTTGGCCTGAAAGAGGCGCAGTCAATTTCTGATGAAGATGCTGATTGGTGTCATAGTATTGGGGAAAATGGGAAGAGGCTTCTTTTTGATATAGCGGAGAAAAAGTCTGGTGATCAAACCGTTAACATATTAACGCATTGCAATGCTGGGTGGCTTGCATTTTCTGATTGGGGTTCTGCCACGGCTCCTATTTATGCGGCACATAGGGAAGGTCTTCCAATTCATGTTTGGGTTGATGAAACTCGTCCATTGAATCAAGGATCGCGGTTGACGGCGTGGGAACTGGGTCAAGAGGGTGTTCCTCATACGGTAATTGCAGATAATGTGGGCGGTCATCTGATGAATAAGGGAAAAGTCGACATCGTTATTACGGGCACTGATAGAACGACTAGANATGGTGATGTGGCTAACAAAATTGGAACTTATCTCAAGGCCTTGGCCGCACATGATAATGGAATTCCTTTTTATGTGGCGTTGCCTTCCTCTACTTTTGATTGGGAGGCAGCAGAGGGTGGTCATGACATTCCAATAGAGGAGCGTGACCAAGAGGAAGTTAGAAAAGTGGAAGGTTTGAATGATTCAGGAGAATTAATTGAACTGGAGCTCGCGTTACCATGTGTTACATATGCTAATTATGCTTTTGATGTTACTCCGTCCAGACTTGTTACGGGTCTAATTACGGAGCGCGGTATTTGCGATGCATCAGAAAGATGTGTTATGGAGTTATTTCCTGACAAAAAGAAACTTTGTGGGAATTGATTAAATTGTTTTTATCGTGGTTCGACAAGTGGGCAACGACAAGCTATATCAATTATAATGGCATTAGGCAGATTCATTAGTTTTGAGGGTTCTGAGGGGTGCGGCAAGTCCACCCAGATCAAGCTTTTATGCAAGCGTCTACAAGGCATTGGGCATGAGGTTTTACTCACGAGAGAGCCTGGAGGAACTGATTTGGGAGAATGTATTAGGGAACTACTACAACATGCCCCTGAGGGCGAGAACATGACTCCTGAATCAGAGCTTCTTTTATTTGCGGCAAGCCGTGCGCAGCTTGTGAGGGAGGTCATTAAGCCTAAGATAGATTCAGGCGCTTATGTCCTTGCTGATAGGTTTCATGATTCCACGACTATTTATCAGGGCATTGCACGAGGATTGGGGGGGCAGATTGTTTCATTGATGAATGATTTTGCGATTGGGGAATGCTTGCCTGATTGTACGTTTTTATTGGACATAAATGTACGCGAAGGACGTGAGAGGGTTCGTGCCAGATCAGGAGGCAAAGAGGACAGAATGGAAAGAGAGCCTGATTCGTTCTTTGAAGAAGTGCGGTCGGGATATCTTGAACTCGCAAATAATAACCCGGAAAGATTTGTTGTGCTTGATGCTTCCAAAACCGCTCAAGAATTGGAGTTAGAAATATGGGACAATCTAGATAAAAAGTATGGCGTTGGATCTTGATAGTGCTTTTGAATATTTAAAGAAATCGTTTTCTGCTGGACGGCTTTCTCATGCGTATCTTATTACGGGTCCTGCCGGTAGTGGGAAAAATGATTTGGCTTTACGATTGATTTCATTGATCAATAAATCTCCCCAGGAGCGATCCATGGCTGATGCGGTATCTGAGAATGTTCGGTTAGTGCAACCCGAGTCCAAGTCACGAAGGATTAAGGTGGGACAGATGCGTGACCTTGAGGAGATGTTCCATCAGAAAGTGACTAAGGGGTCATATAAGATAGGAATCGTTGAGGACGCTGATAGGCTTGGAGAACAGGCTGAGAATGCGTTCTTAAAAACTTTAGAAGAACCGCCTGTGAATTGCCTGATGCTATTGATTACGGCATTCCCTGAGCAGTTGCTCGACACAATTATTTCTCGGTGCATCGAGGTTCCTATCATGTCTTCTAGAGCAAATGTCGCTGATAATGAGTATGGTGATCGGCTCCGGGATTTACTTAGGTCGGTCCGTTTAGATTTAGGTGTTTCAGAAGCGCTAAAAATTGCTAGATCGTTTTCCGACATACTTAAAGATGCTAAGGAGCAGTCAGAGAAAGAAGAGGACAAGGAAAGGAAGCTAGAATCTCAATCATTTGCAAAGACAACTGATGGCCGCTGGTTGAAAGATCGAGAGGATTACCATAAGGCCATAGCGCAGTCACGCTATCTGGGAATACGATCTGATCTAATTGAAGTGCTTATTTCATGGTTTGGTGACGCTCTTAGACATAAAAAAGGCTATACAAAGTTGGATCTTTTACAGCACTCTGAATTTACATTAACTCTATCTAATGAATTTTCGATAGATGAATTAATGGAGAGAATGAACTCATTAGAAAAATTGAGAGATGATCTTGGAACTAATGTTCAAGAATCCCTTGCAATTGAAGTAAGTTTCCTCAGGGCTTTTGCCGGCAATCAAAATGTATAAGCTGGAAAGAATTATTTGCCCAAGCTTATCTAATTTGTGATGCGAATATTAATTGCGCCAGATAAATTCAAGGGAACAATGAGCGGTTCTGAAGTGGGGGATGTGATTAAAGGTGTATTAAAGAAGCACGAGTGCCGAGTCGTTCCTGTGGCAGATGGAGGAGAGGGGACGGCTGAAATAATAGGAAATGCACTTGGTGGGCAATGGGTCCATTCTAAAGTCATTGGGCCGTTAGGTGATTCGGTCGATGCCGGTTTTTTTCTGGTATGTGATGATTGTGGTGGTGGAACTGCTGTAATAGAAATGAGTTCGGCTTCTGGTATTGCTTTGATTAATGGTAAGAATTTGGATCCTTGGATAGCATCTACTTATGGCACTGGTCAGTTGATTATTGAGGCTAGAAATTTCGGTGTTGACAGGATTATTTTAGGAATCGGGGGTAGCGCAACAAATGATGGGGGAGCAGGTATGGCGCAGGCTCTAGGGGTTCGTTTTTTTAATGCGAATGGGTCAGAAATTATTGAAATCCCAAAACGGCTAATGGAAGTTGATCAGGTTT
Organism: Verrucomicrobiales bacterium; assembly: GCA_002708885.1. Classification (GTDB taxonomy): domain Bacteria; phylum Verrucomicrobiota; class Verrucomicrobiia; order Verrucomicrobiales; family DEV007; genus EC70. The sequence goes on from PAPL01000034.1 coordinate 17,428, forward strand.
TTCCTGAAATCAGATTGGATCTTCCTGAAATCATTGTTGCTTGTGATGTAGACAATCCATTATTGGGGAAGAATGGTGCCACTAGAATATATGGTGGACAGAAGGGGATTGCTGAAAAGGATATGGAAAGGCAGGAGAGTAGATTATTGAAGTTCGCGGACATTGTAGAGTCCGAGATGGGAAATGTCTGTAGAGATGAGCCTGGTGCCGGGGCTGCAGGCGGATTAGGATTTGGGCTCATGTCCTTTTGTGATGCGGAATTACAATCAGGATTCAATTTGGTGGCAGAGAGCATAGGTTTGGAGGAATTAATAGCTTCTTATGATTTGGTTATAACTGGGGAAGGTCGTATGGATTCTCAGTCATTGATGGGCAAAGCGCCTCACGGGCTTGCGAAAATTGCTAGGCGGCTAGGCAAGCCAGTCGTGGCCATCTGCGGTTCTGTCAAAGGAATTGAAGACCTTGAGGATGATTTTGATATTGTCATTCCTTTGGTTGATGAGAAAACAGATATTCAGCAATCTATGTCTAATCCTCATAAGGTTTTAAAAAACAAGGTTGATTCTTGCCAACAAATGATTGAGCAATTGATATCGTGAAAAAATCTATCGTTCTTTTATTTGCCGGGCAAGGAGCCCAAGAAGTGGGCATGGGACATTCTTTGTTTGAGGTTTATCCGAGGGTCAGAGAAATCATAGCAAAGGCAGATGATGAGCTGGGCGTTGAGCTTTCTCGTATAATGTTTAATGGACCTAGTGATGAGTTGACTCAAACTTCATGGTGTCAGCCAGCCCTGTATGTTCATGGCTTAGCATGTTGGGAAATCTTAAAAGAAAATTGCTCTTCTGTGAATCCCGTTGCTGCAGCGGGATTGTCTTTAGGTGAATTTACAGCGTACTCTGCGACAGGGTCATTCAGTTTTTCGGATGGATTAAAACTTGTAGCGAAGAGAGGAAAGTTCATGGATGAAGCATGTGCTATGACTGATGGATCAATGGCGGCTATCATAGGAGGTAATGAAGAGTCGGTGCGTGAACTTGCGGATAAATATGACGTTGATGTCGCAAATTTAAATGCTCCTGGGCAAATAGTAATATCAGGGTCTCGGGACAAGATTCTTTGCGCTGCTAATGATGTTAAAAATTTTGGATGTAGGATGGGGAAGGTCCTTGAAGTGGCTGGTGCTTACCATTCTAGATTGATGCAGAGTGCTCAGGAAAAGCTTGCTAAGGAACTGGAAAACTTTGGTATTATTTTGCCGAGTTGCCCTGTTATTTCCAATGTTGAGGCGGAGCCGATTATGCAGATAGATTCGATTAGGTCATCACTTGAAAGGCAAGTGACTGGATCAGTTCGTTGGTCCGATTCTATGGAATTTCTTTTGGATTCGTTTCCTGAAGCAACTTTTGTTGAATTTAGTCCAAAGCCTGTTTTGTCTGGATTAATGAGCAGGATACGACGAGATGTAGAGGTGCTGACGGTAACTGATCCCGAGTCTCTTGAGGAGGCTATAACGGCTTTATCTTAGAGCTGATTGAGTGAGCGCAAATCACCTTCGCGCCTTGTTATTCCCTCCTTATCCAAGTGTTCCAGAAAGGGTATGACAATTCTTCTAGTAGTTCCTAGTGCTTTGCGAATCTCTGCGGCGGTCGATGGCCCATTTGAGGTTATGAAACTTTTTACTTTTTTTACTGAATTTTCGAAATGGGAGGATAAAAGTATCGCCTTATCGTCTAATTGAATTGCTTCTCCAGTTTCCAAGAGAAATTTTAATGCTGAAGAATCATCTTCATTTTGTACTAATTCTTTAGGGCTTGGCGGTTCTAGTGGATTCGAATTAAGGGCTTCACGTATCCGGTTACCTGCTAATTGTAATGTTTCTGGGAGCCTTGGTCGGTGGTCTTTTTTCCTTATTATTGTACCAGACCTGATGTAATCGTTGCCCTGTAGAGTTTCGACTAATATTTCGAATAATTTGGAGTCAGGTAGATGCTTTTTCATGAAACTTCTGAGCATATTTATATCAATGCCTGGAAGTTCTGGGTGCTTATTATGAATTGTATCAATTCTTTTGCCAGCTACCTCTATCAAATTAAGCCACCATTCTTTTTCAAATATCCAGGGCCCCGAACCGATGGAGTCAGTTTGTTCTAAGGCTTCATTGATTTGAGATTCCGAAAAGCAGGACTGCGTTAACAATTCGGCAGTGGGCAAGTATTGATCGCGGGCTATGAGAGATTGCAAAAATGATTTTGCACAGCCCAATGAGGAGGATCTGGCTTTAAGAAATGTTTCTTGTTTTTTTGTTCTGTAACTTCGACGGGGGGGAGTCGGGTCAAGGATGGACCCGCCGGCGATGGTGAACCTTTTTGACCAGTCTCTCAATACAAATCTGTCACCTGCATGTGTGTAAGTTGGTTTATCTAATCGTATTTCTGCGATTGCCTTTTGCCCTGCATCGAGTTCAATATTGTCGAAGAATAATATCCTTCCAGAGATGTTAGAACTGCAATGATGAAAACGAACTCTCTGAGCGTGTTTTATTTTACCGGCCTTGGAATCTCTCTCAATTCTTTCAACCAATACATGGATGCGCCGAGACGTTGTTCCTAAGCCCTCGATGGTGATCGTGTCGCCGCGTTTGACGCCGCTTCTAGATTTGCCTTTTCTGATTTCCATATCAGGTATATTAAGGGCCGTTCGCATGCCGGGCAGAGATTCTGAAACTTGGTTCTGGTGATTCTGGATTGAACGAATTGTAGTTTCAGATGATATGGGTTGAATGATTGCTTTCTGCCCTTTGGTAAATTTACCTCCGGTCATGGTTCCAGTTATCACGGTGCCTACACCTTTGGGAGAGAATGCTCGGTCAACAGACAGTCTCGGTTTTTGGATGTCTGGAGAATGAGGCACTTTTTTAATTTCTTTGATTAAAGCTTTTCTTAATTCTTCAATTCCATCTCCGATGAGTGCGCAGACAGGAATGATAGGTGCGTTTTCAAAGGCGGTCCCTTTCAAGGAGTCTGAAACCATTTCAGATGAAAATTCGATATCTTCGACTGAGTCGGACTTTGTCAATGCGACTACCGCGTTGCGTACATTTAAGTATGTCAAGACGTGAAGATGTTCTTCGGACTGAGGCATCCATCCATCATCAGCTGCTACGACAAACATTGCGACATCCACTGAGCCGGCGCCGGCAACCATATTTTTAACAAAATCCGCATGGCCGGGAACGTCTATGAGACCGAGGCTATAATTTTTTTCAGGATCATTGGGATCGTCCAATTGAAGGTGAGCAAAGCCAAGGTCAATTGTCATACCGCGAGATTGTTCTTCGGGTAGCCTGTCTGGATTGGTTCCGCTCAAAGCTTCTATCAGTGTGCTTTTTCCGTGGTCTATGTGACCGGCTGTTGCAACAATGTAATTTGAGGAGGAGCTCATTTTGGCTGGGCGTTTTGAATTAATTCGATATTCATTGCGCAAATTGGACAGGATGCATATGTAGTCACATTCCATTTGTGACCAATTAAATTTTTGGGTGGTTCTGCTGTTTCCTGTGTCCACCAGTATGGTTTTTTGAAATACTTGGTATATTTTTTTGGATGTCCAAGTATGCCGTTACTCAGAAGAATCACATGTAATGACTCGTGCCGTATGAGCCATTCTGGAATTTTTCCATCCGCATGAGCAAAGTATACGGCGGCCTCATTCTCTGAGGCTTTCCAAGAAGTGAGACCTCCTTGAAATTTGTTGCGGATTTTAGCGACTGGCATGCCTCTCCAATCTTCATACTTCGCAGTGATTGGATCATGTACTCTGATCGAGTTGCCCTTGAATCTCTTGCCTGTTTTAGTTTCGAGATCCCTAATCTGTGCCTTGATCTTAGAAGTGAGCCATTGGTTCGGCTTTTCATTACCTTTTGGCGCTATGAATGCGGGTTCACTGTATGGGTAATGACACCCGATGAGGGCAAACGCTATGAGTAGACCTACGGCTGAAATTTTCGGTGTCATTAAAAAAACAAAACAGTGTTAACACTAGCACGAGATTTGTTCATGAAAAGCATTGGAGTTTCTTTCCATTATTAGTATGAATTAATAATACATCGTGGCATTATTTTTTCATGATAAGTTTTGTGTTTTATATTAATCGTAAATGCTACTTAAGTTAATTTTAGATATCTTTTTTATTAAATGTCTCAGAGTGCTGTAGTTAATTTTGCGCCTGATCCGGGTTCTGTCGAAATTCGTGAGATTGATTTCCCTGAACCGGAGACTGATGAGGTCATTGTAAAAGTTGAAGCTGTGGGTGTTTGCGGAAGTGACATTCATCAGTGGCATTCTACCCATAGTTGGCCAGTCAACTATCCGGTCGTTTTGGGTCATGAATTTGGAGGAGTGATCACAGAAATAGGAAAAAGTATTAAGGGATGGAGTATCGGTGACCGTGTTGTTAGTGAAACGGCGGCGGTGATTAACCCAGACAGTCCCATGTCACGTAGAGGCTTATATAATCTCGATAAAGACAGAAAAGGTTTTGGGTATGGAGTCGATGGTGCAATGACCAATTATGTGAAGACCCCGGCCAGATGTCTGCATAGAATTCCAGAAGGCATATTAATTGAGTGCGCGGCTCTGACTGAGCCTTGCTCGGTTGCTTATAATGCCGTGATCAACAACTCAAGTATTAATCCTGGGGATAGAGTCATAGTGATTGGGCCTGGACCCATTGGGATACTGTGTTCTGTTTTTGCAAAGATGAGCGGAGCAGAAGTGGTATTAATTGGGTTAGATTCTGATTCTCATAGATTGTCAGTGGCCCGTTCTGGATTTGGTCTTGAGACAATTGTTGGGGACGGTTCAGAATGGGCCTTCTCCCTCGATGGATTAGGCGTGGATGTTGTCATTGATGCGGCAGGTGTGAGTGATTCCTTGAGGGCTGCCATTGATTTGGTCAGACCCGCTGGGCACATTACTAAGGTCGGATGGGGCCCTGACCCTTTAAATTTTTCATTAGATCCATTAGTACAAAAGAATGTCACGTTACAAGGCAGTTTTAGTCATAATTGGCCAGTTTGGGAGAAGGTATTACAAATAATGAAAAGTGGAGAACTGGACATTAGTCCAATAATTGGTGGTACTTGGAATTTGAACGAGTGGGGTTCAGCTTTTGAATCAATGCAATCGGGCAGAGTGGTTAAATCAGTTCTAATTCCAGATTGAAATATTCATTGTAATAAAATCATGCTAGACACGAGGAATAAACAATGAAATTAAAAGATCGATCATATATTGTCACTGGAAGTTCTATGGGGATAGGAGAGTCCATTGCGCGCAGAATAGTTAAGGAAGGTGGAAGAGTTTTAATTCATGGCTTGGAATCTGACGAGACTCAACGGGTTGCCCAATCCCTTGGCATGCCCTATTGTGTTGGGGATCTTGTTTCGCCCGATCATTGTGAGGAAGTTGTGAAGGACGCAATAAGTGAGTTTGGTCAATTGCATGGGCTGATAAATAATGCGGGTGCAGTTTTGAGGAATCTGATTGAAGAAACTGATGCGGACTTTTGGGATTTAGTAATGAATGTGAATGCCAGAGCTCCGTTACTCTTGATAAGAGAAGCCTTAGAATACCTTTCAACGAGCCAAGGGCATGTAGTTAATATTGGATCAGTTAATGCCTATTCGGGTGAACCTAATTTACTTGCTTACAGTGCATCAAAAGGTGCTCTAATGACAATGACCCGTAACTTGGGTGATACTTTGCACCGCGACCATGGGATCAAAGTAAATCAGATTAATCCTGGTTGGGTGCTAAGCGACGCTGAAAAACAAAGAAAAATAGATGAAGGTATGGAGGAGGATTGGTTCGAGCATTTAGACAAAGACGAGGTACCGAGTGGGAGAATGATAACGACAGACGAAATAGCATCGACTGCTGTGCATTTTTTGACTGAAGAGTTTGGCCCGATCAGCGGGCAAGTAATTGAATTGTCTCAGTTCCCATTCATTGGTAGGAACGCTCCGAAATGTTAATTTCGCGATTTGTTCAAATTGGATAACTAAAAATGCCAAAATTAGCAGTTTTCCCAAAGGCTTATATGAATGCTTTATGTGTGGATGGTTCAATGTCCGTTCATGATTGGTTGCTCATTGCGGAAAGCTTGGAGGTTGATGGTGTTGAATGGTATGCGGGATTCATTGAAAATGAGGAAAGAACAAATTGGTCTAAATTTAAATCAATGGCCCATGACAAGGGATTAGAAATTCCTATGCTCTGTTGTTCTCCGGACTTTACTCATCCTGACCGTGCTTTTCGCCAAAAACAAATAGACAAGGAAAAGAAATGGATTGATATGGCGGCTGAATTGGGAGCGGGATTTTGTAGAGTATTATCTGGTCAGAGGCGGCCAAACGTTTCTATAGCTGAAGGTCTTAAGTACGCGGCGGATAGTATCGAATGTTGTTTGACTCATGCTGAGGAATGCGGGGTCTCATTGGTCATTGAAAATCACTACAAAGATGACTTTTGGGAATATCCAGAATTCGCTCAGCACATGGAGGTCTTTTGTGGGCTAGTTGAAATGATTCAGCATCCTCGATTCGGTGTAAATTATGATCCAAGTAACACTTACCTTGCGGGTGAAGACCCGATAGAGCTATTGCGCCGCGTCAGTTCAAGAGTGATGACAATGCATGCGAGTGATCGTTATTTGATCGAAGGTACCCTTGATGATTTGAGGAGAGAGGAAAGTGGATCTAGTGGTTATGCGAGGCGGCTACGGCATGGCCAGATCGGAGAAGGTCTCAATGACTACGATTCAATTTTTGAAGAGTTGAATAGGGTCGATTTCAATGGATGGATCAGTATTGAAGATGGTGTCGATGGGATTGATGAGTTGCGAAGAAGTGTTGATTTTCTGAAAAAGAAAATTACAGAACATTTTGCATGATAGGCACTTCATCCCTAACAAAGGTCGTATTCTTTTGTAACCTCTAAGGAATTTTTTTGGTCGAATTTAATATTATGTTAGGTAATGTGAGTGTTTTACCGTTTAATTTATCTATAGAGGTTAAACTTTTGGTAAAAAAAATTGAGGACGAATCTTTATGACAAATGACAAATGATGCAGAAACTTCTCCCGAACTTTGTAAAGCGCCTTTGTTTTATAGGCAGTGGGAGATTGTAAGAGACCCGTCAAAATTCATAAATGTACTAATAGGGGAATTTGGCGATTTTGTATATTACAGAGGGCTGATTAAATTTTATCTTATAAATAATGCATCTCTGATCAAGAAAGTACTAAACGAAACTCATCGTAACTTTGACAAAAATACAGTCATTTATAATCGATTTAGAAATGCCTTTGGAAATGGGTTGGTCACGGCCGAAGGCTCTCACTGGAGACGCCAAAGAAAATTAATTCAACCTTCATTCAGGCCGAAATCAATAGAAAACTTTTTTCAAATCATGCTCAGTTCGAGTAATGAATCCGTTAAGCGGTGGGCTGACTTTTGTGAATCCAAGACTACATTTAATCTTACGGAGGAAATGAACTTGCTGACACTTGAGATTGCTGGAAAGTCTTTGTTAAGTGACGGATTCAATAGTGCCGCTAGAGATATAATTAGGTGGACTCAAGTCATAAATAAATATAGTGCGGGGATCCCATTTCCGATCATTAGCAAGAAATGGTTTCCCGCCCCGCTTAATTTCAAGTTAAAAAGAGCCTTAAATGAGTACAGATCTTTCATATCAAAAACCATTGAAGCTCGGAAGGGAAATGAGCTTGGAGAAGATCTCTTGTCTATATTTTTGGGGATGAGGGACGAGGAGACTGGTCAGAGTATGAATGATGATGAAATAGGGGAAGAGGTCCTTGGTATTATTGTGGGAGGGCAAGAAACTTCTGCTACAGCTCTGGTCTGGACCCTTTACGAATTGAGTCATAATGCTGAAGTTGAAGAGAAATTATTAAATGAAATAATGGAGGTGACGAATGGCGATCAGATAAAGTTTTCTAGCATAAGAGAATTGAAATATTTGAAGATGGTTATACAAGAATCGATGCGCTTACACCCGCCCTTTTGGTTTGAGAATAGAAACGCAATGCATGATGTGGAACTTGGGGGGGTACATATTCGAAAAGGTTCGATGATTGCATTCAGTCGCTATGCTTTACATCGCAATAAAAATTATTGGGAAGATCCCGAAACATTTAATCCGGACCGATTTGACGAGGATTCTTCAAGAGTGAAAAACGAATTGCAGTCATCAGCGTACTTACCATTTAGTAGCGGGCCGAGGATATGTATTGGGCGTCATTTTGCAATGATGGAAATGATGGTTATCCTATGCTCGGTATTGCAGAAATATAAGTTACGAGTGAGTTCTCATTATAAACACAAAGTTGCTATAAATTTGACAATGGAGCCTAAGGGAGGATTGCCGGTCATTATTGAGCGTAGATAGTTTAAGCATTTTTAAATCAAATTATGCATGTAAATGATTAACGGTTTTTATATTATTTAATTTTTTGAAGAGATGTCTTATTATTAATTAGAGTAATCTTTACATCGAAATTATCGATAGCCACTCATCCAATGATGAGGTTAAGATTTTATAAGCGGGCCATTATTATGCTTTGATGAGGCTAAAGAATAAAGATGAATAAGTATCCATACATTCCAACGGCTATGAATGATCTCTTTAGGGAAGAGAAATTACGGATAGATTATCTTTTTCTTAGGCCAATTTTATTAGTTGTATATTTCTTTATCCGGATAGTCATATTTCCGATAAAGTTTTTAATTCATAGACGCCCACTTGGGTTCGAGGGTCGGTCTATAGACGGTCTGCTGGCCTTCGGATTGAAGTACCTTGCGAGTCATCAAGCTGCGGAGCTTTTAATTAGGCACATCCAGATCGAACCACTGATTTATAGGTTCTTACTTAAGAATATTAAGAATAATGCCGAAGTTCAAGACGCGGATTCGGCAAAAGAAATGTATAGCAAGGATGATAAAGAAACTGCGAACAATCAAAAGTTAAACGGTATTGAGGGAGACTTTAGTGTTCTTTCGTTCAAGGAGATGATAGCTAATAGCATGACCATAGGTCACGATGAACTATCATATGAAGTGGCTGATCGCTTTGAAAGAGAAGCTTTTTTGGAAAATCTTAATGAGCTTCGTAAAGAGAAGCCCGAAGATCACAATAAATATAGCAAGAAGATCCTAGAATATAATAAGAAATCATCATTCCAGATACTCGGATGCACCAATGTTGTAATGCTGATAGTGATTGTCATCACTATTTTAGGCGATCTCAAAACGACAGTGAAAGCACTCAATTCTTTTGGCTCAGATTCTGTTGTCCTATGGGCGATGAAGCACATTTATTGTGATAACCAAGAAGTGCTAACGGACCTAGATTTTTATATGCAGGTATATAATAACAGAAGCCATTATAATAGTAGTGTTTTCTTCTCTGATCCAAGCCAATATTTATATTATCACATAGTCTTTCACGAGTTCGTGTATAGCACATTATTAACAAAGTCCCCTCACGCAGTATCTTAGAAGAATTTAACAAGGGGGAAATATATGGATTGTTATATCACGGGAACCGGAGGGTATCTTCCAGGCAATGCGATTAATAACGAGGACATTTCAACGTACATTGGCAATCTTGAAGGGGAATCTGAGGTCAAGGAGAAGATCCTTAGAATGAATGGGATTAAGCAACGCTATTATGCGCTTGATCGGAATCAGAACCCGACGCATGACGTCTATGAACTTGCAACTTTGGCCGTTAAAGACTGTTTGAATAATGGGAATAAAGAATCTATTGGATATCTCTCCACAGGCACTACCAATGCGCCGCTCGTTGCACCGGGCATTGCCAGTATGGTGCATTCGCGGTTAGCTGAAATCGGAATAATCAAAGAAAGTATAGAAATCAACTCGAATTCAGGAATCTGTACTTCTTCGGCTCAAGCGATTATCAATGCTTGTCGGGCAGTGGGCTTGGGTGGACACGCCTCAGCGCTCTGTGTAGGTGTCGATCAGCCATCGGAGATTTTAAAATCAACAGCCATTGACGTTCCTTGCGACCGTGACTCTCATGCTGATGACATCAAGAATTCCAACTGGTTCATGTCAGTTTTTCTGCGATTTATGCTTTCTGACGGGAGCGGTGCTTTTCTGATTCAAGACAAGCCAGCTCGTAGAGGAATATCATTTAAGGTTAATTGGACCCATTCAAGGTCGTTTGCTAATGAAGCGCCTTTGTGCATGAAGCTTGAAAGTCGCACACTGCTTCTTAGCCAAGACGTCAACGTACTTAATCAGTACATGAGTCGGTATTCGCGGGAATCAGTTATCAGTGCTATGGAGACGAACGGTGACAGGCTAGGGAGCTACAGAGTAGTGTTGCCTCACCTATCATCATATTATTTTCGTCGGATGATGTTAAAAATAATCAGAGAGTTATGCAGCGATTCTGAGGGGTTGGTGGATTATTGGACTAATTTAGAAAGGGTCGGGAACACTGGCGCTGCGAGTATTTATATAATGCTTAATGAATACATTGAAAGTCACCAACTCAGTGAAGGTGATAAGATTCTGCTATTTGTTCCAGAGTCTGGACAGTTTAATTTTGTAATTATTAGTCTAACAGTAGTGCAATAAGAGTGGAGGGAAAAAAGACACAGAAGAGATTGGCAATCGTTGGTGGTGGCAGTGCTGGGCTTGTAACTTTAAAGTTAGCTTTGGATCAATTGCCTGACTTTGAGGTTTGTTGTTTCGAAAAAACATCTTCTACGCACGGTGCCTGGGTCGAAACTTACAAGGGTTTCGTTTCGACCTCTACAAAATATACAACGCAGTTTTCATGTCACCGGAAATTTGATTCTCAAGTCCAAGTCGGAGCTAATGTAGAGTTCAATGAGTTTTTCAGGGACAATGAATACGGAGACTATCTCCAAAGCTTTGTAGAAGAAAAAAATCTAGGAGATTTTATTTACAAAAACCATGATGTTCAAAAGATTACGAGAAAAGAGGGTAAGTGGGAATTGTCGATCCTATTTGAAGGAAAACAGAAACTAAAATTATTTGACTATCTTGTAATTTCTACTGGCCTTGCTGAAAAGCCAAAGGCAATCGATTCCCCGATCAAAACCATAAATTCTTTTGATCCAAAGGAACCAGTTAGCGGGAAGAAGATAGTTGTTGTCGGAGGCGGAGAATCGGCAACTGACATGGCAAATAGATTGGCATCTCCTGATTTAAATAACCAGGTTTACCTTTCGCTTAAGACTGGCATTCGAGTGAGTCCAAGATATCATCCTATAAAGGGAGTCCCTTCTGATTTTCTCAGGAATAGATTTTTAATCTCAATACACGAGGATATTAGGAATGCTGTGGGACAGAAGTTTGTAGAGGCTCGAATAAAGCACCAAGAAAGATTCGAACGTTTTTTCAGATCAAAATCAAAGATGAACGAAAAGGGTTCGTTAGCTGAGAAAAGGAAGTACTGGGACACAAAACTGACGAAAAGAGCAAAGGGACATCTCTTTAATATGTTTCATAATAAAAGCGATGGGTTCCTAAATGCCGTGGCAGAGGGCCGCATTCAAATCATTGGTAAGAACATTGATGAGTCTTTTGGATCTTATTTTGATTTCGATAATGAAAAAGAAATAGATCTTTCTCCTGATTACCTAGTCCCGATGATTGGGTATGAATCAAATCTGCTTGAGATATCTGAAGGTTTGATTCAGGTGAAAGATTTTTTTCTTGGATGTCAACACGTTGACTACAGTAATATATTTTTGGTGGGATTTGCTCGACCTATTATTGGTAATATTCCTTCTATCAGTGAAATGCAGGCACGGTACATTGTTGGATTAATAAGCGGTCAATATAAGAGGCCGTCAAATATCATTGAAAAGAATACCATTGACCGAGATTTACTTAATAAGAGATATCCAAAACTGAATACCGATCAGATGTACCCAGTAGACATGGTTCCTTATTGTAACAGATTGGCGCACAAAATGGGGACTTATCCTTCCTTAATGAAATTAAAGTCAGTGAGCAAATGGATGAAAGTTATGTTGTCACCATTTTCAACGATGCACTATTTGGATGAAGAATTTGATTTAGAATATATAAACAATCAAAGGGTATACTCACCATTAATTATTTCTGCTCTTCTTGTTCTGATTAAAATTTTTGATATTCCGTACACAAAAATTAAGAAAATAACTGAACGGTAAAATAAAAAATATTAATTGATCCTTTTTTAGCGGATTATTAGAGACATTTGAATTTTTTGTTGGTTAAAGCGTTGCGTAAGATTTATCTTTTACGGAAGTAATAATAATAGTTTTCCGTTTAGTAGTGAATTTTAAACCACATGCCACAAGTATAATTTTGATCTTTTTTGCGGGAGTCCTTTGTGCTGCACCAATAACTTCAGAGCAGTTGCAATTCTTTGAATCGAAGGTCCGTCCTCTCCTGGCTGATAACTGCTACAATTGTCACTCAAATAAAGCTGAGAAGTTAAAGGGCGGACTCTATTTGGACCATGGTACGACTGTGCTTTCTGGAGGAGATTCGGGTCCTTCCGTAATTGCTGGTGATCCGGACAAGAGTCTTTTGATAGAGGCGGTACGTTATGAAGATCCGGACACACAAATGCCTCCCAAGAAGAAATTAAGCGATGAGCATATAAAAATTCTTGAAGATTGGGTTAGGATGGGTGCGCCATGGCCCAGTGAGCCATTACCTGATTCAGAAAAAAAACTTGGTCCAAAAGTTTTTGATTTAAAAAAGCGGAAATCGGAACATTGGTGTTGGCAGCCAATAGCTAAAAACAATCCACCCCAAGTTGTTTTCCAGGACTGGTCTTCAGACCCTATAGATCACCATATCTTGTCAGCGCTCGAAAAGAAAGGGCTAAAGCCTTCCTCGCCAGCAGACAAGAATTCTTTGATCCGCCGCGTCTATTTTGATTTAATTGGTTTGCCGCCTAGCTCGGAACAAGTGAGTGATTTTTTAAATGACGGTTCTGATGTCGCTTATGAAAAGGTAGTCGATTCGCTCCTGTCGTCTCCTCATTTTGGAGAGCGCTGGGCGCGTCATTGGATGGATCTGGTGAGGTACGCTGAAAGTTGTGGGCATGAATTTGACTACCCTATTCCTTATGCCACAGAGTATAGGGACTATCTTATTCGCGCATTTAATAATGATGTTAGGTATGATCAATTTGCAGTTGAGCATATCGCAGGAGATTTGCTGGAAAACCCTAGGAAGAACCCAAAGGATAACTATAATGAATCAGTCATCGGAACTGGTTTTTGGCATCTCCATGAAGCGACTCATGCGCCTACGGATGTTCGAGGTAATGAAGTTGAGAGGGTGGACAATCAGATCGATGTGTTTAGTAAAACCTTTTTGGGGGTCACAGTTTCATGCGCGCGTTGTCATGATCACATGTTTGACGCTATTTCCACGAAAGATTATTACGCTTTGGCAGGTTATCTGCAAAGTTCACGCCGGCATGAGGCTTTCCTTGATCCCGGAAATGCGATTTTATCAAAAGTTAATGCAATAAAGGAATTAAAATCAAAGATGGATAGTGTTTCTGTAAATTCTTTTACGCAAAACGTATCTCCAGAGAAGATTGCTTCGTACTTGATGGCTTCGAGGGAGGTGATTAATGGAGGTCAATTGAGTGAAGTTTTGAAGAAATATAAAGTTTCAGAATTAACACTGAACCGATGGATTGAAGCTGTTAAAGACCCTAAAATTAAAGATGCGGAGCACCCCCTATTCGTGTGGTCGCAGTTCCTGGATGCCGACCTCAATTTGCCGCCGGCTTTTTTCGATAAGAAAATGGAAATTGTCAAACGTAAATTAGCCGATCAGCAACATCAGCACCTAGAATCTACCAAGGACAGTATTAAGTTTGCAGACTTTTCTAAGGGAAATTACAAGGAATCTGGATGGTTAGTGCAAGGGGAATCTTTTGAGGATGCTCCCTCTAAGCCAGGCGAATGGAGCCAGGCTGATGGGAAACTGGCAATTCCAGGGCGGGCCAATGGAGGAAGATTGGGTGGTAAGTTACAGGGGGTCCTTCGTTCCCCTACATTCACAATTTCACATAACCAGATTCATCATCGGCTCGGGGCAAGGAAAGGAGGGCTTCGTATTCGAGTGATAATAGATGGCTATTATATGGAGCCCTATAATGGACTTTTATTCGGAGGGACAAGATTAAATGATCCCAATACTGATGGTCACAATAACTGGATTACTCAGGGAAGAGATCTGAAAATGTATAAGGGGCACAAAGCTCATATTGAATACATTGATCATGGGGACGGTTATTTTGATGTTGATGAGATTTGGTTCTCGGACCGTGGTGCGCCTAAGCCCGGAGCTTCAGCGATTGCGTATAAAATCTCATCCAATGATAAAATTCATTCAGTGCAAGATCTTGCAGTTGCATATGGATGGCTTTGGAAGCGCTCGATTAATGAGGATGTGTCAAAGATGGATGAGGACGGAAAAAGGTTTCTGGCTTGGGGTATTGCAAGTGGAATAGATGATAAGAATGCGGAAAATGAATCTTTAAAGCTGAGGGGAGAAGTATCTAAGCTTTGTAATGAAGTTCCTGCTCCTCGCAAAGTTCAGGCGCTTTGTGATGGTACCGGAGAAAATGAGTTTGTATTGCTACGTGGAAATCATAGGAGACTAGGTGAAGAGGTTCCTAGGAGATTTCTTACTGCGCTTGGTGGAGAGAAAGTCCAAGTACCTCAAGTTGGTAGTGGTCGACTGTCTCTTGCGAGACAAGTCACTGATGCAAATAACCCATTAACTGCTAGAGTTTTTGTAAATAGACTTTGGCACCATTTGTTTGGTAGAGGTATTGTTCCATCCACTGATGATTTCGGAGTCTTAGGAAAGAGCCCTTCTAACGTTGCTTTGCTTGACCATTTGGCTTCTTCTTTCATGGATGATAATTGGTCTATTAAGAGAGCAATAAAAAGAATGGTTCTTACTAAGACCTATCAACAGTCAAGTTCGACTAATGCTAGAGGCTCTGAAGTGGATCCTGAAAACATTCTCCTGCACAGGGCGAATTTAAAGAGGATTCAGGGTGAATCTATTCGTGATAGTATTCTCATGATTTCAGGAAGGATGGATAATAAAATCTTTTGCGATGAAGGATCTGTTCCTGTTCATGTGACGGATTTTATGACAGGCAGGGGCCGTCCTCGAGGAGGTCCCTTGGACGGGAAGGGGAAAAGAAGCCTTTACATATCAGTGAAAAGAAATTTCCTCTCTCCAATGATGTTGGCATTTGATACTCCTGTGCCATTCAGCAGCATGGGCAAAAGAACGGTTTCTAATGTTCCGGCTCAGGCTTTAATAATGATGAACGATCCGTTCGTTCATGAGCAATCTGTGATATGGGCAAAGAGCTTTAACGGTGCAGAGTTAACGGTATCTCAGATAGTGAAGCAGATGTACATGAAGGCTTTTGCAAGGGATCCTAGCCAGCTAGAATTAGACACGGCTTTGGAGTTCCTAGGTAAGGAAAAGGTTGATGAGCAGAAGTTAACGGATTTCGCTCATGTGATTTTTAATACGAAAGAATTCATATTTTTAAGATAGATATAGATTATGCATTGCAAGAGATTTAGACCGCAGCCTTTGAGTCGTAGAGATTTATTGAAAGGTTCAGGAATTGGGTTTGGAGCCTTCGCGTTGGATGCTCTTTTGATGCGCAATGCATCAGCTTCTAATGGTAAAGGCATGATAGGAACTCATCATGAAGTAAAAGCGAAGAGTATAATTTTTCTTTATATGGATGGTGGAGTTTCACATGTGGATTCTTTCGATCCAAAACCATTACTTAAAGAACATAACGGCAAAGATCCTTCCAAGTTCTTCAAAGTTGCTCCGACACAGTTCAATAATAATGGAAAAATTTTAGCAAGTCCTTGGGGGTTTAAAAAGTACGGCAAGAGTGGCATTCCAATCAGTGATCTTTTTCCGAACATAGCCAAACATGCTGATAAGCTTGCAGTTGTGAGGTCAATGACATCGAAATTTTCTGAGCACACAAATGCTAATTATTTTTTACATACTGGTAGTGGAGTGCAGGGAAGGCCAAGTATGGGTTCATGGGTCACTTATGGCCTAGGGAGTGAAAGTGAGGATTTGCCCGGATTTGTAGTGGTCAATGGGGGGCTTACACCTCCTGGCGGGCTTGATAACTTCAATAGTGGATTCTTGCCGGCAGCGTATCAAGGGTCAGTCTTCAAGCCGCAGGCATCTCCAGTCGCGAATATTAATCGCCGAGAATCGGATCTAAAACATCAACAAAAGAAGCTCAATTTGGTGGCTAAGTTGGATAAGGGAATTTCTAATCTCACTGGCGGTCAGGATGCAATTGAGTCGGCTATCAAGAATTATGAGATGGCCTTTCGTATGCAGAATTCAGTGCCCGAGTTGGCAGACCTTTCGAATGAATCAGATTCAATGAAGGAAATGTATGGGATGAATCACAAATATGACAAGACCCGCATTTTTGCTTCGGAATGTTTGATGGCAAGGAGATTGGTTGAAAGGGGAGTCAGGTTCATTGAACTGACATGCCCCAACTGCGGCCACGACAGATGGGATGCTCATGGAAACCTTAAGCGAAACCATGAAGATAATTCAAGAGCAGTTGACCAACCCATTGCGGCCCTCTTAGAGGATCTTGAACAGCGGGGAATGTTAAAGGAAACGTTAGTTGTTTGGGCTGGTGAATTTGGTCGGACCCCTTTTGCCCAAGGAAGTAATGGTAGGGATCATCACCCATTTGCCTATTCATTATGGATGGCAGGAGGAGGCATCAAGGGAGGGACTGTGTACGGTAAGACTGATGAATTTGGATATCATGTCATCGAGGGTAAGGCTGAAATTCACGACCTTCATGCTACCATGTTACATTTCCTCGGAGTCGATCATGAACGTAGTACTTATAGATTCAGTGGTCGAGACATGAGGTTAACGGATGTGCATGGGCATGTGCTTCATGATATCATTTCATAATATCGCGCTGATAATATTTATTAGATTGGTTAAAGAAACACCTCAATGGGCGCAAAAAAGTCTAAAAAAGATAAGTCTAAGAGGAGACCTAAACCGGTAGTTGAGATTAAAGGGCTTACGGTACGATATGATCGGGTCGTTTTACGCAAAATTTCTTGGAAAATCGAGCGCGGGGAACAGTGGGTTTTATTAGGATCCAACGGTTCAGGAAAAACGACCCTGCTAATGTCGATGGCAGGGTATGTGGCACCAACCCGCGGTGATGTTATTGTTGGAGATGAGGATGTTGCGTGGAGTGAATTGAGAAAAAGAATTGGAGTCGTTAGTGCAAGCGTTGCTCAAAAGATAGACCCTGCGGAAACTGTATTTGAAGTGGTGCTGAGTGGTAAGAATGCAATGATTAATCATTGGGGAAAGATTCCTCGGGACGATAGAAAAGCTACAAAGAAAGCATTGAGAAAGGTGGAACTTGAGCATTTGAGGAACCGTCCATGGGGAGTCATTTCCCAAGGGGAAAGGCAAAGAGCTCTCGTTGGGAGAGCGCTAATGTGTAAGCCTAAACTGTTGATCCTTGATGAACCGTGCGCTGGCCTTGATCCAGTCGCAAGGGAGGATTTCTTGGATTTTGTAGATAGGCTCGCTTCCAGAAAGAAAGGGGCTCCTACATTGGTGTTGGTCACGCACCACGTTGAGGAAATAATTCCTTCCATTACGCATGCGGCTTTACTGAATGATGGAGAGTTTGTTGAAGCGGGTCCGGTAGAGGACACTTTGAAAACAAGCAAACTAAGAAAAACGTTTGGGGAGAATGTGAATCTGCGCAAAGCGGCTGGGAGGTATCGGCTAAAAGTTGACTAATGGATTAAATGAATTATCACATGAAGATTTGCTTAATAATATTATGTATCTTTCCCTTGTTAATTGTAGTTTCTGAGGCTTCGAATTTAAAGGGATCACGGCCAAACATTATTTTAATGATAACTGATGATCAGGGCTATGGTCCAATTGGTGCAAACGGACACCCATGGATTAAAACTCCAAACCTTGATCGCATGCATGGGCAGAGTACGAGGTTTGAGAGATTCTTGGTTAGCCCAACATGTTCGCCTACGCGTTCAGCTATAATGGGAGGAAGGCACCCCCTCAAGAATGGAGTTACCCATACTATACTTGAGAGAGAAAGAATGTCCCTTAGCACAGTGACCATTGCGCAGCATCTTAAAAAAGCGAAGTACAATACTGGAATATTCGGAAAGTGGCACTTAGGTGATGAAGAACAGTACCAACCAAATAACAGGGGATTCGATGAGGTGTTTATTCATGGGGCCGGAGGCATCGGTCAGGCCTATGCATGTAGCTGCGCGGATGCACCGGGCAATAAATACTTTGATCCAGTCATTCGGCATAATGGCAAATTTGTTAAAACGAAAGGATACTGTACTGATTTGTTTTTTACTGCGGCTTTGGGATGGATGAAAAAAATGAAAGAGGCCAAGGAACCCTTTTTTGCATACATCACCACAAACGCTCCCCATGGTCCATTCATTGCACCTCCAAGCAATACAAAACGATTCAAGGACATTGGATTCGGTAATACTCAGGCAGGTTTTTACGGAATGATCGAAAATATTGATGAGAATGTGGGAAGACTCTCAGCAAAGATATCTGAATGGGGTTTGGATGAGAATACGATGGTGATATTCATGTCTGATAACGGTATGACAGGAGGAGGCAGTGGCCGTCCCGGGAAAGAAGTTGCCAAAGGTTATCCTTTTTATAATGCAGGACAAAAGGGGCTAAAAGGAAGCGTCGAGGAGGGAGGGGTCAGGGTGCCGTTTTTTGTGCGTTGGAAAGGTAAAGTTCAGGAAAATAAAAGCATTGAAAAGAACGCAGCCCACATTGACATATTTCCGACATTTGCTGAGTTATCAGGCCTTGAGCTTGATAAAGATTTAAGGGATCAAGTAGATGGGCGTAGTCTCCTTCCTCTGATTGAGGACCCAGGGGCAGATTGGGCTGATCGATATCTATTCTCTCAGAGGGCACGATGGAAGACTGGATCTGAACCTAATGATCATATGTGGAAGGCGTATTCAGTGAGGAACCAAAGGTATCGCTTGGTAGGTGATGCTCTATATGATATGAAGAAAGATCCTGGTCAGAAAGTAAACATTGCGTTGCAGAAACCAGGCGTCGTAAAGAAAATGAGCGACGCATATGAAAGTTTCTGGAAAGAGGCCAGACCGCTTATGGTTAATGAGAAGGTGCCAATGTCACGAACGAGGCCGTACCATGTCTGGTACCGTGAGCAAATCGACAATGGAGGGATCCTGGATTGGGAAGTTCCTAAGCTTTAATTTAACTAAATAATATAATATACTAGGGATTGTTGACCTGAGTATTGCTTGGTATGAATATTTAGTGTGTCCGTAGCTCGATTTGTCATTCTTTTAAATTTACTATATTTATTTCCCGGGTGTGGGAGTAAATCTAGCAAGAATACTGAGAGTACTTCATTGCGCAATGATCTTGTCCAGTTAAATAAGAGGAAAATTAA
>PAPL01000035.1:0-9278 GCA_002708885.1 Verrucomicrobiales bacterium
TTGTTGCAACTGTACCACTGTCATCTGCAACATCTCAGAGCTATTTTTAAAACCGTCATCAGACACTGACTCGGGCGGTAAATCACGAGAAAGGTCATGTGGTAAATCCAATAGGTCCTGCATTACATACTTGTATTCGTAGCGCGTCATTCGGCGGAATGACGTATGATCCTGCTCACTGCGCCGGACCTGTGATGCGACTTGAATCTCACCAGATAACCAATCGACAATCCGTGCTTTTTCATGATCAGCCAATTGCATCTTCGCATCCTCCGGTGGCATCTCGCTATTGCTTATTACGTTGAACACCTCTAACCACCAACTGACATCCTGTCCTTTCAGTAAATCTGGATCCAACGTATCAATCCGAAACTTTCCTTTTTGCTTATCAGGACCATGGCAACCTACACACTTTGTCTTCAAAACAGGTTCGATTCCTTGACGAAATTGCTCAAGATTGGCTTGTGGTGATTCCTCAGCAAACACCGAACTGAGCAGAATCATCAGGGAAGCTGCAAAAATTACCCGTACCATTTTCATGTAGCCTGAATTGGCTTAAAAATAATGAAGGTGCCTAACTTTCGCCAGAGATAAATTAACAACTCACTGATTTTCTGTTCTGTGCTTTTCAATTAGAAAATTATTCTTTTATAACCTTTCCTTTTGAAAACTAGGCGTCTTCCAGAATTTTCAATGCCACTTCTTCCACCATTCCTTCTACCTTGGCTTTGTACTCCAGCATGTGCGGAGCCGTAAAATGAACTTCGAGATGAGGGAATGATTTCCATTTTTCGATGACCGTAACAACGTTTACATTCGTTTCCTGAATGGGAACGCTGGTCTGAAAGTCAACAACAGCGGAATATTCCATGCACCCCTCTTCCTTCAGAACCTTAGGAACGTTCGCTTTAAATATTTCCAGGAACGCGTCGCGTTCGGAAGCTTTTACTTTAATGGATGCTATTACGTGAATCATTGTTTTAAGTGATTTTTGAAAAGAATAGAGGGAAAAGTTTCAGCCTTGATATATCCTACTCTTCTTTTAATGGAATCGAGTTAATCGTGGCATAGATTCTCTGTTCAATCACAGTGCCATTTTTAGATCGAAGTTTGTAGTTAATGGAAATGGGCGCTTTTACAGAAACATTACCTTTCTCATCAGTTCGTTCAGCGAGGGCTTCTTTACTGATACCGGGAACATTAATTTCAACGGTTCGAGGATTAATGAGGTGAGCTTTTCCAAGTTCATATGCAGGTGGCTTAGGCCCCTTCTTAGAGTCATCTTCCCTGAAAGCTCTGAAAGCTGAGGATTTCACTGAGGCAGGATCGAGGTCATCAGCAAATGTCAGCCGTATTCCAGAACCTGTCACCGCCGCATCACAGACCCCAACCATATCTTCTTCGGCATGTCGAACCCGATAAATGACTCCGTCAAGTGGGGCATTTGTGTCCCAACCTTTGTGGCATGTTATGTATACCTGATTATCAATGGGGTGAAGGCGAGGACGCATCGCGCCAGAGTCCAAATCGAAAGGAAACCGTACCGCAAAACCATTAGGGTACGGTTCAATGTCCTGAATGAAACAGTAAAAAGCTGCGCAACGACTGTAGGAAGTATGTATAACTGTACCGCTCAAGGGCCCCCACTTTTCAGCGTGTGACCAGCATTGGCCCCCGCTTGAACTGTCTACTGAGGCCGGGAGCCGCACGAGCATCGGAACTGTACGTGAATTTTCGTAGCCATATTTGGCCCCTTTCTTTGCCAGGAAAAAACCATTGTATACCTCTTTGCCGCTCGGGTTATCAGTTATGGTGACCCAGTCATTCGGACCACCGGCACCCATACCATTGGGATTACGCAAGTCAGTGCCTACGAACTCGGCAGATTTACCGTCCGGGCTAACCTTAACCACACCACCAGTCAAAGGTGATTTATAGCCTGACTGGGAAAAGTAAAAGTTTCCGGACCGGTCCGTCTGAAGGTCATAGATGAATGCGTGATAGCTTGCGCCGATCTCATCCGGTTCCTCGTAAAAATTCTCATAGAAGTCCGCCTCGCCGTTACCATTAAGATCATGCAATCGGGTAATTCGATCACGGCCACGAACGTAAATAATATCGTCGACTATTTTTAGCCCTAGTGGCTCATAAAGACCAGCCGCGTACCGGCTCCATGTCAGGGCCTGGGGATTATCTTTGTCCCAACTCACTATCCAGACATCTCCACTCAAAGTGCTAACAGCCATTCGGCCGTCACTGAAAAAATCCATTGCTGTCGTACGCATCCAACTGCCCCATGGATTAGCTAATGGAACAGTCAGCTGGTCCAAAGCATAACCATCAACACTCTTGCCCGTTGCGACTGCCGTCTGCACTTTTTGTGACCATCGTCGTGGCCCGCCCTTCGTGTGCTTCTCTAGATCGTCTTGACCGGTTCTCTGAGGAGAATCATCCATGGCAACTGAAACCGAAATGGGAGTTCTTGATGGCGGGAAGGAGAGCCATGTTGTGCCTCCTTCTCCCTGCACCAACTTCCCGCCCGTTGCCTTCAAGCCACCGCTCGTCACCAAACAAAATAGTTCTTTATCTCCAGGACCAACCTTAAAATTACGCCACACTATATTGCCATCTTCACTGGCTCCAGGAGATTCGAGTATATCGCGACTACCAACGCTATANCTAAGAACAACCGTNTTACCGTCCAAATAGAGACCNTTGTAATNATAATGGNCGCGGGCCTTGGGCGCTTTTGGTTCNCCAACANTCCANCCAATGGCATCTATATTTGTGTATGATGGGGAGCTTCCCGGTCTGAGGCAATATTCGCCTTTNTAACTGGTGTGGTGNGTATTATCAGTATTTGCAAGTTTACCGCGCCATAGGCCACTGACACTGAGCCGATGAGTATCATAGCAGATCACGGCATTGCCAGGCAGATCAACAATGATTGCCTTCTCAGTGACGTTAGCAATGTACTCTGCGTTCTTGTCCTTGATGGCGCTGTAAGCAACGCCATGTTGCATGAAAGGGCCGTAAACCATGTTTTTGCCACCGGTCCCATCGATCATTCCAGGCGCAGCCTCAACCTTTTGAACCTTGGACTCTTGTTCCTTCTCGTCAGCCTTAGCTATGGCGGGGAGTTGAGCAAAGTAATCATCGCTTGGCGTGAAGTATTGCGTTGGATTATTTTTCCTTAGAATCAATTCGCTAATAAAATGAGCAACCTGATATCGTTCCTTCGGTGTCAGGACAGCGTCCCAGCGAAACATTAATCCGTTACCGTAACTGATCGTTTTCCATAGAGAATAAGGATCACTGCCAAACTTCAGCTCATCTTTGGCGAATCGTCTAGCTAGCGGGTTAAGCGCAAGATCACCGTCCTTACCATGGCAAGAAGAACAATGCACAGCGTAGAGTTCGCGGCCCTTCTTAGCGTCATCATTGTTCAGCTCCTTGATCGTTGCGACATGATCGATAGGCTCAGCAGCTTTTATCCCGGTAACGGTAAAGATAATAGCCGGAGGGAATAATTGTAAGAGCCTCATTTTATTTTTTTAGCTCAGTATGGATAAAACTGTGAAAATTGAAGTTTTAAGCATGATTAATAGATTAGGCTCAAATCCCTTGAAGGGCCAGACACAATGAAGTTTGCGACATCAAAAAGAAAAAATGTAAGTTTTATTCTCATCTCTAAATGGCTGAAAAAAGACTGTTTTCTCTAAACTGCTCAGTTACTCTGTAAGCTAAGATGCAGATATTTCTTAAAATTATTACAGTTCTTTTTCTTTCTAATGCCGCCTCTTCGGCCATAGAGCCCAAGCCGGAAAGTTCAACTCATATCAGTGAACAGGGTATCCAATATTCATTAAAAAAATCCACTGACCCGATCCCCAATCGAATACACGTCCTGCGCATTGATCTGGCCTCAAAGAAAATAAAACCCAAAGTGGCCCTCGGACCAGATCCGGACGGAGAAGGTCCAGCAGAAGTGGCACTGACTGACCCTAGAAAACTGGCTTCGGATCCATCGGTTCTGGCTTTTGTTAACACTAATCCTTGGGACAGTTTTCCTAATGATAAAGGCAAAAAAAACAGGAACTGGTACCCTGGGCAACCGGTCGATATTCATGGCCTGGCAGGCACTCAGGGGAAAATGCGTAGCACAACCGCGCCCGGAAACACGTCCGTGTGGTTTGATGCTCAAAGTGGCGTTCACTTTGGACACGGGGCCGAAGATAAGCCCGAAGAGGCCACTACCGGATTCCAACTGATTGTTTCAAAAGGCAAGCTCACGGTAGGTGAAGGAGGACCCCGACACCCACGAACTTCAATCGGTACTGACGAAAAAGGTGAAATTCTATGGCTCGTAGTGGTGGATGGAAGACAAAAAGGTTACAGCGAAGGAATGAACATGCATGAGCTTGCAACGGTCATGAAGGACCTCGGCTGCTGGAGTGCAACAAACATGGATGGAGGCGGAAGCAGTGTCATGGGACTCCTTGATGAGGAAGGTAAAATGAAAATCATGAACAGTCCCTCGGACCGATTTCTAGGTATAGTAAGAATCCGCCCCTTACCAATGATTCTTACTATCCAGAAAAACAAAAATAAAAATTAATTCTTATGCAGCGTGTTCTGACATTACTTTGCGCAATTCTATTATCGCCTTTTCTGGCACTGCCTCTCTTTGCGGTTAAGCCCAACATCATATTCATATTGACTGACGACCTGGGGTATGGGGACGTCGGCGTTCTTTTTCAAAAACAGCGAGATGGTATCCAAATCCAAACCCCCGAATTGGATCAAATGGCCATGAACGGCACCATCATGAACCGGCATTATTGTCCCGCTCCGATTTGTGCTCCGTCCAGAGCTTCTTTGATAACTGGGATGCATCAGGGCCATTCGAACGTCCGTAATATGCAATTCGACAAGGCCATAGAAGATAACTGGAACTTTGCCAATACTCTGCAAAAATCAGGTTATTACACTATACATCTGGGAAAGTACGGTCTGCAGGGATGGGGACATTCACCGGAAAAATGGGCAGGATACCCGACCAAGAGAGGGTTCGATTATTTTTATGGGTATGTGCGGCACGTTGATGGGCACCAGCATTATCCGGCCAATTTCTGGGAACTTGGAGATAATAGGTCTCATCAACAGAAGAAACAGGTATGGGAAAATAATACTGAAGTTTCCGCAGGTCTGGACAAATGCTACACCACTGATTTGTGGACCGCCAAAGCGAAACAAATGATAATTGATGAAACGAAGAATAATCCTAAGAGACCATTCTTCATGTATTTGGCCTACGATACGCCTCACGCCGCATTACAATTGCCTACCATTGCCTACCCGGATGGGAAAGGAGTGAATGGCGGACTCAAATGGTTGGGAAAGGACGGCAAAATGATCAATACTGCGGAAGGAACCATCGATCATTATCGTGATCCTCATTATACGGATAAGGGCATGACGGATTTGGCTGAAAGGTTCGCCACTTCCATTACTCGAATAGATCATTGTGTAGGAGATCTATTACAAACTCTCAAAGACCTTAAAATTGACAAAAATACCATTGTCATATTCTCATCGGACAATGGTCCTCATAGAGAATCCTATATCAAGGGAAAGAGGTGGAGTCCTTCAGTCTTTCAATCGGCCGGTAAATTCAAGGGGTCAAAGGGATCATCTTATGAGGGTGGCCTAAGAGTACCAACATTTGCGTGGGGCCCTTCAAGGATAAAGGCTGGTCAAAGGTCCAATGTTCCTTCCCAGTTTCACGACTGGATGGCCACATTTTGTGATTTTGCCGGGATCAACGCGCCTGCAAGAATTGATGGGGTATCATTAGTCCCGACCCTGAACAGCAAAGGAAATCAGAGGAAAGGCGTTGTCTATGTTGAATTCAATAATCAACAGGGATTATACCTGGACGGTTACAAAGGATTGAGAATGAAAACGACAGACCACTCCGTTGATTTCGAAATTTTCAACACCATGGATGATGAGCCTGAATCCAATAATTTGGCCGGAACCAATGAGAACTTTAAAGATCTGCAAAAGAGAATGAAAGATGAAGTTCTAAGGATAAGAATGCCAAATAAGCATGCAAAAAAATCCTATGACGACGAATTAGTGCCCGGACTTGATATTAGTAAAAAGGATTTAAGTCATGGTGTCGCAGTANAAACTTATCTGGGTGAATGGGACTGGGTCCCTGAGTTCACTCAAATGAAATCCCGGACCAGTTCTCTTGAAAAAGATATCAATTTAAAGTCCCTACCTAATAAAANAAATGCCGGGTTATTGTTGTCGGGTTTCATTCAAATTCCAGAACCGGGAAATTGGACATTCCATTGCGGAGCAATGGGTAAATTGATATTTAAAATCCACAACAAGTTGGTAATTGATGGGGACTATAAATATGACGGAACGGAAATCAGTACGACTTTGAAATTAGACCGGGGAATTCATCCGTACCGGTTATATTATACGACTTCTGAAGGTGAGCCCTCCCTCAATCTTAAATGGGAAGGTCCCAGCGTCGCCAAAGGTTCTATTCCTGCCAACGCCTTACTTGTACAAGGTGAACAAAAACGCTAAAACAAATAGGACAGTGATCGGGAATGATCTGGCCCAAGAAGCCGGAAAATCCCAAGCATGAAATTTTATATGAAACATTTTCTGATTATCCTCAGTGGATTTATTTTATCGCCTTTTCTTAGTTCACCGCTCTTTGCCGATAAGCCCAATGTCATTGTCATTATGGCTGATGATATGGGATGGGAATGCGTGAGCGCATACCGTGATCTGATTACAAAATACAATTATCCTAAGAGCCGTACTGAGGATAAGGATCATTATTCGACTCCAAACATCGACAAACTGGCTNCTGACGGAATNCGCTTTGACCATGGCTATTCTCAGCCCATCTGCACTCCCTCCCGCGTTCAAATAATGACCGGCATTTACAATCAGCGAAATTACGTGAAGTTTGGCCTGCTCGATCCTAAGGCCAAGACTTTCGGTAACGTAATGAAGGATGCCGGATACAGGACCTGTGTNGTCGGCAAGTGGCAGCTCGAAGGNGGCTTTGATGGGCCCAACAATTTTGGCTTCGATGAGTACTGTCTCTGGCAACTCACGCGCCGNCCGGCCCGATATCCTAATNCNGGCATGGANGTTAACGGCAANGAAATTGATTATCCCGGCAAGTATGGCCCGGACATNGCNAGTGATTATCTTTGTGANTTTATTGAACGCAATAAGGACCGGCCATTTTTCGGATATTACCCCATGATTCTTCCGCACTGGCCATTTGAGCCAACGCCCGATTCTAAGGATTGGGATCCAAAGTCAGAAGGGGCTGAGGCCGGTAACCTCACTCAAAAAAATCCAAAATACTTTCGTGAAATGGTGTCTTATGTNGACAAGATCATCGGCAAGATTGTTGCCAAGCTCGATGAGCAAAAGCTTANCGAAAAAACGATGATCATTTTTACCGGTGACAATGGAACTGCCGTCAGCGTGACTGGTGTAATGAATGGGAGAGTAATAAAGGGTGGCAAGGGAAATACAACAGATGCCGGGAATCATGTGCCTTTCATCGTAAGTTGGCCAGGGACCATTGAGGCAGGCAGGACCACGAAGGCCATTGTCAATTTCAGCGATATTCTTCCAACGATCGCACAGGCAGCAGGAGCANAAATTAAGCATAAAATTGATGGGATCAGCTTTCTGGGACACCTCAAAGGAGGTGAAGCAACGCGTCAGGTAAGTTACTGCTGGTACGCACGTAACGGAGGGCCGACGGGTAAGGAATTTGCCAGGAACACCAAATGGAAACTCTATTCGGACGGTAAATTTTATAATGTTTATCAGGATGTGATGGAGAAGAAACCTCTCAGTACCGGCGAACTGAGTGATGAGGCACAAACTGCCCGTGCCCAGTTACAGAAAGAGCTTAAGAAGATGGAAGGTACCCGTACGATCTTTGATTTGTCGAAGTACCAGATACCCGNTGCCAATCAAACCAAGGTTCCGAAGTCNCCCGATTCAGTAAAATGTACAGGAAAATATTCTGGNCATTTNCAGGGAGTCTGNCGCGGGAGCGGGGGAAATTTTTTCTGGAGCTTCACGAAAGCACTGGTCAAAACGAACGCTCAAGGCAAAGTCATGAAAAAAATAAAAGTCGCCGACCATCATGGAGACGTTTGTTTTGCAAATGGCAAAATCTATTGTGCGGTTAATTTCGGTGCCTTCAATGATCCCAATGGCAATGCAGATAATTGGGTTTACGTCTATGATTCTAAGAGTCTTGAATCTCTGGCCAAGTATCCTGTGCCCGAGGTCAAGCACGGGGCCGGGGGAATTGCTTTTAAAAGTGGCCGCTTTATCGTGGTAGGGGGCTTACCTGAAGGTATTCAGGAAAATTATGTGTACGAATATGATAAAGCATTTCATTTCAANAAACNACACANAGTAAAAAGCGGCTGGACCAAACTNGGAATNCAAGCCGCAACCTTCGCGCAGGGNCACTGGTGGTTNGGTTGCTATGGNAATGTGCTATTAAAAACTACGCCCAAATTCGAGGTAGTTGGAAAGTATAATTTTAATTGTGGGTACGGGGTCTTGCGTGGCCCCNATAATAAGAGTCTCTACTGTGCAAACGGAACAACTGATGGTGGCGGTTCGGATGGAAACATTAAAGCGGTAAAAGTTGCCAAATTTGAAAAATTAAAGATTTTCAAAGAAGCTGATCTAAAACCCACTTCAGGATCAAATGACAAAAAGTAGATCCTTATGAAAACTGTTCCGTTCCAAAATGGACAACTATAATATCCCCCATGAGTTCGTCCTGATGCCCAATGCCAATCATCCCTTCTGGAACATGCCCTTAAGCAACTAACCGACGAATCCATGCCGCCTGAGGACGTGCGTCAGCCCGAGATAGAGGAACGTCAAGTGGTCATGCAATGGATTGTGCGGGCTCTTCAGGCATGAAACCGAAAAGCACTTGGTCCGAGCTGATATCGTATGGGGGACTGTGTCCGGTTCGTGATCGAGAGTCCGATTTTCATGGAAAAATGAGCTTCGCTCCAGTCGAATCACATTCCTTAGATTTTTTTTCACGCAAAACAAACAACATGNAAGGTTGCATTTACGCGTTANTTCTNCGCAACCNGTTGATTNTTAGTCGCATATAATTCAATAAAAACAATACCAAGTGAGAAAGTGAACATTCTATGAAAACAACACTCGTNACGAAATTT
>PAPL01000035.1:9283-16441 GCA_002708885.1 Verrucomicrobiales bacterium
CCGACTACTTGGCCTCTACGCCCTGNTCGCAATAGCCACCTCCATCCATGCCCACGCGGCGCCGGTGGTCACCGANCACGGCCCCTACGGGGANGTTGGTCAAGCGCCTAATAATACCAACGCCTTCGTGACCAGCCTTCACCCAGTGGGGATCGGCGACGTCCTTGAGTTGCCCTCGACCACGAGGAGCATAGTAAGCGGCAGGCTGAAAACCGAGTGGGGAGGAGCNGAGGGNGTCCTCAACGATGGCCTGGCGCTCAACGCCGGAAGTGCTATCAATTACTTCGAAAACGACTCCCAACTGGAGTTCCAACTGGGCGCTAAGATCGATATGGCTCAGATCGACTTCTTCATGTACGCGGATTGGAAGCGCACCTCGGCCTGGTTGGACGTCCATACATCCACCGACGGGGGCGCCAATTGGAACCTGCTNCATGAAGTCAGGCAGGCCGAATCTAACGACCCACCTTCCGTTGACCGCCAATACAATGTCCACAGCCTGACAGACCCCACCGGCATTTTAGCCTCTGGCATCAATGCGATCCGGTTTACCTTCCTGGGCGACGGCATGGGGGATGACGAATCGGGATATGTCGAGATCGACGTGTATCACGTCGAGGCGCTCGAATTTGCAAACATCTTCGGCTTCGAGGCGGAATCGGGAATCACGCCGGACGGGGTCGGCTACCGGGTGCAAAATAATCCCGAAGCTTTAGGCGGGCAGTATATCGATACGGACCGTCGGGACGCGAAAGCTCCCTATGGCGACCAAGCCGTTTTCCGCGATTACTCATTGTCACTGCCGTCCGGCACTTACGATCTGTGGGGACGAATCTACTGTCCGGTATTTTTTTCCTACGACCCTGCAATTAGTGACGATCCGGACTCCAACGACGCGGTTTTTGCATACGAGAACGACAGTTTTTTTGTCGCCTCGACACTAGGTGGCGATCCGGCCGTGGATCTGGACCGAGGAAATGGTTTCGCAAGCACTGGCCGGTTCGACGGATCAGGAAATCCTCCAAGAGCCAATGTCCATGACAATTGGGTGTGGATTAATTTGACCGATGGGACCGACCTGAACGGATTGGGCCCAAATTCGGGTACCGTTGATTCCGTGGCCTCCTACACCAGTGATGGTGGTCAGGTCACTTTCAAACTTATGAGCCGAGAAGGAGGGATCCGGCATGATGCTTTTGCGTTTGTGGCAGACGGAGAACTACCGACTGAGGAGGAACTTGATGCGGCGGTCGAATCCTCAAAAGGCTCATTAAGATTCACTGACATCAGCGTGGATTCGGAAACTAAAGAAATCTCTCTGACCTGGGCATCACGCAGCGGCATCAGTTATATCCTCAACTGGTCACGCAACCTATCGGCAGACGAATGGACTGAAATTGATGATAATATTACAAGCCAAGGTAAAAGCACGACATTCGTCGTACCTGCCGGCCCTGCTGAAAATCCCAACCCGGCAGAAGAAAATCGCCTGTTCTTTCAAGTAAGCGAACCTTAAGTTCTATCGGTTTCCCTCTCCTCCCGGAACGCGAACCAGAAAAGTACAAGCACTACCCCCATAAACATTGCCGGCACCAGCCAGTAGCTCTTCCATGACCCCGCATCGCCACCCGGAACCCCATAGCGGGAACCGAGATATCCCACAAATAGCTGAGAGCTCAGGAAAAATCCGATGCCCTGAGTGAAAACCACCAGCAAACCCTGGGCCTGCGCACGAACCTCCTCACCGACGTGCTTGTCCACGTACAGGTATCCCGAAACAAAAACAAAGTCGTAACTGAACCCGTGGAGTAGCACCGCAATGACCAGGAAAGTCATCATAGTTGACCCGCTCGAAGTGGCCGCCTCTGAGAAGAGCACAAAGCGCAGTGCCCAACACAAGAGCCCAATTCCCATCGTCCACTTGATCCCAAATCGCTTGATAAAGACCGGCAGAATGAAAGCGAGTACGACAAGCTCGGCCATCTGCCCCATCGTAAAGAAAGCCCCTGAACGTTCTATTCCCAGGAAGTTAACGAAAGGACTACCCATTCCCCAGTACGGCATCATTCCCATCGACGCCAGAAGAGAAGCCACCATGAAAATCGCAAATGCCCTTT
This sequence comes from Verrucomicrobiales bacterium, assembly GCA_002708885.1. GTDB lineage: Bacteria > Verrucomicrobiota > Verrucomicrobiia > Verrucomicrobiales > DEV007 > EC70. The sequence continues at coordinate 11,401 of PAPL01000035.1, forward strand.
TCTTGAAATAGCGCCACGTTCCTGACCCATAGAGTTCTCCCATCTTTAAAGGAGCCCCTTTTCCCGGAGGCGGCGTTCGCGGAAGGAAGAAACTGTAAATTCCGACTCCCCAGGCCGCCGCTGCTGCAGTATAAAACTGAACCGGGGATTCCTCCGCCATGAAGAAAAGACTCACTACCCATCCGGCCACGATCCACCCCAACGTCGCAAAGACACGCACGATCGGGTAGTCGCGCTCCGAGTCGACCAAATGCTTGAGACAAATCGTATTCGACAAGCCTAGGTTAGGCATAAAACAAAGCGTGTGTGCCAATAAGAGCCCGACAAAAACCCATTGAGTCTCCGGGGCCGCAAATTGCGGCGCCAAAGCGATGAAGATACCGCTCAGCAATAATAATGCTCCTTGCAGTTTCTCAGCATTCACAAACCGATCCGCAAAGACGCCCATAAAAAACGGAGTCACAATCGCGGCAATTGGCGCAACCGAGTAGGCCCAACTGATTGCCTCCGCGTCAAAGTTCCGGCTCGCCATAAAAGTACCCATCGTCACGTACCACGCGCCCCATACAAAAAAGAGTACAAACATCATCATACTCAGTTGAACAAACAATCCCATCGACGAACGTGACTCCCTACTCATAGTCACGCAATAATACCCATTCACTCTCCTCCCGGCAAGCCTGGCCGACTCAAATATCTCCGCAACTACTTACTCCCCGACTCTATTCGAAGCTCTGCTTTAGATAAATGATCATAAAATTACATGTCTAGGTATCAATTTTAAGCATTAAGCCTGAACGAGCCATCTTATCGAAATCACCTGATAATTTTACCACTTCGCCTACCGGCCCTGTCATTTTAATGAATATTGGCCCTCCTTCACACTCAATGATTGTAGCTCTCATTCCGTAGTTAGGCATTTCAAATTTTTGACCAAATGGCGGCCCCTTCATGTATGTCCCCTTAGCGAATAAAGTAGTGATTACATCGCTTTTAAATTTCTTTTGTTTCACTTCAGAAGACAATTTTTCTTTTACTTCTTTGAACTGACCCATCCAACGATTTATATTTGCGTCAACACTGCCACCACTCCCTACCCCAAAATAAAAAACCACAATTTCTGTTTCACCATTTTTATACTGAGCTTTTCTCATTCTCGAGCTAGGAGGTTCAGCCGTCCAAGATTCAGGCACTTCAAAAGTGCGTTCCGCCACCATAAAACTTTTAGTTAATCCCTGCCCTTTTAAAGTTACAACACTTAATAAAAATAAACATATAGTTAGTTTTTTCATGATTGTTGTTTAGCTCAGTATTATTAGTAATGATCTTCAAATGACCCTGTACTATGTCTCATATANATTTAATGNCTGATGTCGAAATGCCTTAATTTCTGTCATGTATTGCTAAGATTGTATCTACTTTGAAATTAAGTCAGAATTATAACTCTGTTAGACTATCGTTTAGACAAGAAGAAAACGAAGACCCAAAGACCTCTTAAAAGACTAGTAAGAAAATCACCAAAANCATTAAATCTAAAGAAGGGAAAAGTTTCGCCTCTTTGATTCGGATAAATGAGCAGATTCTTATTAATCCCAAAGCNTCATCTAGTTACCGACGCTTGATAGCGTTTTACGACCCATGATTAATGGTCAGTTATTAATGAATAGTGNTCTTTATCTATTCTTNTNAAGTATATAAAAAAAATCTGAAAATATTTCTAATATATGCTTCGCATGATGCGTTTTTTTCTTAAATGGACATACTAATCCNCNCAGTAGCTTTGNTTCTAGTCTTCGGATCTGCAACGTCATTGGCTANCAGGANATCAAAGATCCATATGGGAAATTCCCTATNAAAAACANANAAAATACTATGAAATACTCAATCTTCGCCCTCAGTCTCTCCGCAGTTGCTCTGCTNGTTTCACAGGCAGAGCCAAAATCTGCAGACCGCCCCAATCCTCNCCCGGACGGCTACACGGATGCAATCCATAAGACTTCCCGAATGGTGTCCGACCCGAAGGTACTAGCACTTGCGGGCAAGCACGGCCTGAGCGTGCTGAACGTCACATGGGAGGACACCGGCAGATTCAAAGATTCATCAGTCGGTCCTAACATCAGTGATATGACGATTCAGGTCGCTCACGGTGATCCCAAGNCNGGANAATTTGAGGTCACTTGCATGCCNGTGATCCGGAAACNGAATTTCTCTGATCAAACCTGTGATCTGGACCCGCGCGATTTCACCCTACTCGTCGGTAACCACAAGAAAAAAGACGGAAAACTCAAACGCATCTCACTGTATGAATTTCTCGAGAACCCGACCCGCTACCTGAACAAACCAGGGTCCTGGAAATCGAAGAATAAGAGCCTCCTATGCGACCGCGACGGGAAGGTGCTGGTAAGCGCACAGGCGTGCTTCCTCCCGGTTCCTAAGAAGGGCAAGGCCACTTTCAACCCTGTACTGTTCAACTATCAGTCCTACAAAGACAATCCGGCCGTGCTCACCGTTCTGGTTACCCGGGAAGGTACCAGCGTAACCGTGATCGATAATACGCGCGACGCGTTCGATAGCGGCTCAGTGTGGGGGCAACGCCTATTTCACAACGTAGCAGGCGAGAGAGCAAGCCTGACAGGCGAGCGACAGAGCGAATTCCTTAAGGTAAACCCGAATGCAGGCAAAGGCGTAAAGATTGATAACGAGCACAGTAAAGGCAAATCCGAGACAGGACTCAACATGGTACTGCTGATCCAGATACCACTCAAACAAAAGGATCCTCCGCGTCGCGCTTTCGGCTTCGGCTTCGCAGAAGCTGATTCCTTGCTCTTTAAATCAGGCACAGCAGCAACCGTCCCAGAGAGCAATGTCGAAAACGCGGTGATCGGCCACGGAGAGCTCGAAGGACCCTTCACCGAAATCGATGGTCTAAAAATAGAACGCGATGATCGGTTCCCAGTACGGGTGACCGTACAGTTTTACAAGGCCACCTCCAACGGCGTGGTCAGCGCAGAGGACATGCGGCAGATCTCGGAGCAGATAGAGCGCGTCTACGCCAAGAGCGATTACGTTGGTAGTCTGGTCACGGGCGGCACAACTGGGAGAGTAACCGAATATGACGGTACCAAGGTTCAACCGGCAGACTGGTGGGAGAGTTTCTGGCAGCGACACCATACGAACACCGGAGATTCTCCTGCGGAAGCAATGGCGAAGTTGGTAAAAATTCTCGGTAAAAACTACCGCAAAAAGCCAGTGTGCGACCTGTATCTACGCGACCTGCTTGCCAAGTAGAGAAAATCACCATGAAGGCAAAATTGCCCTAGATATTTCCATCCTAAATTGGAAGAGAGAGTTACTTATTAATGAAAAGAATTTTGTCTTTTGGAATATGAATATATCCAGTTCCTCCTTCTAAAATTAAAAAACCCTTATCCCATTTCACAAAACGACCACTCACCTCTTTCTCATTCATTAAAGAAACGTGGATTGTATAATCTTTTCCCAATTCATAATCATACTTTTCAAAGAGCCTTTCTTCAAGCAGGTAAGAGGTCATAGGAACAAGTGGTATTATGGGAATAATAACCAACATTCCCAATAGTATCTTTTTGACTGTTTTAAATCTTCCCCACCGCTTGGTTGTTCTCACGCCTAGAGCTATAGCAGGAACCAATGAGACAGCTATAATTGTCCCAGCAATTAATTCCCAAAGTTTATTCCTAAGACCATCGGTAAATTGAAGACTAAACCCTTCTTCAACCATTGCTAAACCAAAAACAACTATACCAAGAATCGATAGTACCGTAAAAAAACCGAAAAGCTTTGCCAATATCGTTGCCTTCTTTTTCTTTTCTTTTGCCTCTTCACTCATAACAAGCTCTCGGGAACCATGAGTTATTCAACATTGCTTGAGAGATAATGTAAATCGCCTTCGCGATTCCACCATTTTGTAAAAACAAGTCTACCATCCTTGTAGGTAAATTGACTCCTCTTTTGTCCGTTTTTATCCCACACCAGCAGCAACCCTTCAATTTTGTCATCCTTGTAATTTGCCTCCATAGCCTTCTGCCCGTTTTTATGCCAAGTCGTCCCCGGCCCTTCTTTCTTGCCGTTCTTGTAGTTAAATTGACTTCTCTTCTGTCCGTTTTTAAACAACTCAAAAACTTTTCCTGTGTACGGTGAATCTTTAAGATAAGCAATGGAATAACTATCCCGAAAATCCAATTCTTTCCAATTAACGCCTTCATGCTTCTCCCCACACCCCCCTAGAAGCAGGGGCAGTGATACTATGATAATGAATAAGTGTACGGGGGTCATGGCTTCTCACTAATCAACTTTACTGGCCTACCTGCAAAAGTATCTCCCCAGCCCTTGGCTTCGGATTTGCGGTAAATGGTGGGGGCTGCCTTATCAAAAACATCATTACTCGCTTTAGGGGCATCCCCAAGAAACGTCACTGCGGTCAGGCTTTCGCACCACTTGAAGGCGTTCGACCCGATGCTGGTGACACTATCAGGGATCGTGATGCTCGTCAGACTGGTGCAGGTATTGAAGGCACTCCTCCCAATGCTGGTGACGCTATCAGGCATCTTGACGCTCGTCAGGCTCTTGCTCATACAGAACGCAGATCTCCCGATGCTGGTAACACCATTACCAATTGTGATGCTCGTCAGGCGGCAGTCCCAAAAGGCAGAGAGCCCAATGCTGGTGACCGACTTGCCTTCAATGGCCGCAGGTATGATTAGCTCGCCTGAAGCTCGCGTATTGAAAGCAGTAATGGTGACCGCATCACCTTTAATCTCATACTTTAAATATGGGTTAAGAGGCACTTCTTCAACGGGCTTAGTTTCAGCAACAGGTTCTTCAAGCTTAACATCAGTAACAGACTCCTTCTTATCGCCCCCACACCCCCCAAGAAGCAGGGGCAGTATTACTAACAAGACTAACAGGCGTAAGGGGTTCATGGGTTATTTTTCTTCAGCTTCCTCTTCGGAATCAACAGGCTCGCCTTTGCTGTTCCAATACTTTTCAGAAATCAGTTCAC
>PAPL01000036.1 GCA_002708885.1 Verrucomicrobiales bacterium
TCTGGTCGTCCAGGAGCAACAAGAGTTTAATATTAATATTATTAATTTAAGTGCTCGGAACAGGAATGGAACCTGCACCCCATTGCTGGGACAGTTTCTGAGATTTAGGCCTGATTTGGGTCAAACTTCCCGATTAAATATCCAACTAAATTTTCTCTGCTCGATTCTGGACCTGCGGCGCTGACTCCGTTCGGCCAATTTTGCATAACGAGAACCTAGGAGACATAAATAATCCTGAGCCTTAGCTGACTCACCACTGAGTCCGGTCAAGTTTTCGACGTTCCAAGTACTGACTAAGTGATCGACAATTTCGGCATAGTGTTTGACCGTGTAGACACCTAGCTGTTGTGCGATTGCGGAGAAATCTTCGAACAAGTTGGGATCAGTTCCGTCCTGCATCAAGTGTGAGGGCATTACAATTTGAGCGCGCATTAAATCGTAAAACGCCATGACCGAGCCGTTAGGGTCTTGCTCGAAAATGTGACGCATGAAATTTGTATATACCTTTTCGTGACGCGCTTCGTCTGCAGCGATCGCGCTACAAATGCCTTGCAAGCTGTTGTCACCTTCGGACCGTGCTAGTTGGGCAACATTCTTGTGAGAAATTTTGGTGGCCCGTTCTTGGAAGGAGGTGTAAACAAATCCTTTGTAAGGGTCCTGCGCCGTGCTTGGGTCAAAACCATTGCGTATCAAATTCTGAATTGTCACTTCTACTGAACGCATATCAACGCGTCCGGTGAGGTAAAGGTATTTGTTTAGCAAATCTCCATGCCGGTTCTCTTCTGCAGTCCAGCCACGAGTCCACTTTGCCCAAGGACTTGGGTCAGCTCCGGTCTTGTCCGTGATGCCTTCAAATCCATTGATCAATGTTTGATACGTTGGTAGGGCCTCTTCAGTTATCATGTCGCCAACCAAAACGACGAGGACTGCGTCTGATAGACTCTTAGCGGGTTCGCGGAATGCTCGTACGCTGTCGATCCAATCTTCATTGGTCAGATCCGGTAACCAGTCCTGAGGTTGCCAGCTCTCTTCTACTGATTTCAAATACTTTAGCTGAGTCGACACGAAATTCTCCATTCCAGAAATGACTTCCTGCTTTTGGTCTGAAAAATTATTCATCGGTAGATTGATTTACTGGAGAATGTTTCCGTGCTAAACCATATACATATGTAGGATCGCTGGCTCTTACAATAAATCTCTTCTGGCTGATCTATTGGATTAATCTGAATAATTAAGCTAATATCGCTACTTTCGATATGGGATTTGGTATTAAAATGGCCTGCGATTTTTTGAGTGGATTTAATTTTACATCTTTAGTGAGTTAGCTAAAAGGCAATTATGCGATTGTCTAGTTTTTTGGCCCATCAAAAGAGACATCAACTAACTTTTCGATTCGAATGAGTGAATGCTAGTCAGTTTCCTTTTTTGGTAATTCTTTCCAGATCTTCTTTTCCATTTGTTCCAGGTCCGAAAGTGATTTGTTTACATCTTCAGGGAACCATCTTGGCTTGCCTCTGATATGACTGCGGCTACTGGGTTGGGTCTGGCGATTGCCATAAAGAAAAGCCCAGTTAGTGGGAAGCCAGTATTGGCGCCATAGGGCGTTCTTAGTAATGAACGCATCTCGTAATGTTTCGTTGCCGGTAGAGAGTTGCGATGAAAATCCAAGTTGTCTTGCGATTACTTCAGCCGCAAGGCGGTGACCTTCAGTGGAAAGCATCTGACCATCACTAGTAACTGGCTTGCCTTTTAGCTCAGTAAATAAATCGATTACAGGTAAATTTCGATCATCGGCAAGTTCACGGATTGTGGCAACATATTCAGCGAGATTCATGTTAAGCTCTTCGTAGTCCAGTCCGATGCCGAGCGGATCCTCAAAGGGAGCCGGAGTGATGAGCACTACGCGTCCAGTATAATCGTCAAGTTGGTTGAGGATTGCTTCGTAAGATGCGCGGAAACTCGCAGCATTTTTTCCACTGCCAGTTTCCAGTGACTCCATCTTGCCGAACCAGAGGAAGATAGTGTCGGCGGCAATCGTGGATCGGTGATCAGCTTCACCGTAACTGGGCTTGGAAGTACTGAAGAAATTTCGTGGTCGTTGTTGTTGGTAAACCGTGTCAGCAGGCCAGGCCATGTTGCGAAAACTCAGTTTATTTTTTGGGTGCTTTACTGAGATGAGTGTCTCAATCCAACCGTAACGGCTACTTTCAGCAGCATTGGCTCCGCCGAGAAGGATAATAGTCTGATCATCTGTAATTTTGAAGCCATTAGAAAATGCGGGTACAGGCTTAGCTGGCCTAGTGAGTGGACGAAGGAAAGCATGAACCTCAGCTTGTTTATTGAGTGCATTCAAATTCGCTCCGGGGGCATAGTGCCACAGATTGGCGAGGGGAACCTTTTCCTTTCCCAATTCAAGGAAGAGNTGCTCTGGTTTGCCGGCNATGCCNCCGGGAGCNCCGTGATCCATGACTCGTACTGCAATCGTGTTCTTTCCAGTTTTTAGGAGATCTGCAGGAACGGGATAGTTGCGTANCGTGTGATGGTGGCCGGGNGTTTCATAGCCNCCGACCCGCGTGCCGTTGACCCAAGTGACGTCCATGTCATCGATTTGTCCGAGATGCAGNATGGCCTTGGACTTGGNCTGTTCGGGGGAAAGCTCGATGGTTTTGCGGAACCAAACTACTCCATCGAAGTTAGGCAACTGAGNAGTGTCAAAATGACNAGGAATTTTCATGGTTTTCCACTTGGAGTGATTGAAACTGGTCTTAGTCCATGCGTCGCCTTGGGAGCCTGGATCAACTGCCATAATTAACCTCGTCCAGTGAGGTAATGGGGTGGGGGTNNGCTCTTTGGATTCGGGTTTCGATTCGGCAACTTCGTGCAAGGTGCAAACTCCGACAATAATTGGCAAGGAAGCCAGAAGGGATACCAATGGTCCTGTAACATGAATAAAATAACCCAATGGATGCATCTTCATGNTTGNGGTTTTTTNACGGTTTCAAGAGTGCTGAGATATTTGATCAGATCTCGNAATTCAGTACGNGTTAAGTTAGCTGTGAGTTGCGGTGGCATCACGGTAACGCCTTTGGTCCGTTNCTTTATGTTGTCAATTTGCAGGGTGGCGATTTTACCGGTGGTAAGATCACGGATGCGTAGCACAGTTTTATCTTCACTGTGAGCNAAGCCGTTTAATACCCGGCCATCTTTTGTTAATACTGTCGTTGCCTGATAACCTTCTTTGATTTGCCGGTCAGGCCAAAGTACCGATTCTATGATAATATCAACTGGCAGACCCGCCGCCAATGCTGTGAGGTTTGGTCCTTTTAGGGTCGTGACAGTACCCTCTATGCCGTCCACCGCGTGACACGCTGTACAACTGATGATAGGTAACTGGAATATTTTCTTNCCGTTCACTGCATCACCTTCATTTAGTGCTTCTTTGGCCAGCTCGGCNACATAGTCAGGATTGTATTTCTGTGTAGTGACCTTTAGACCAATGATCTTATTGAGCAATTCAGTAAGTTTCGGTTCATTGCGTCCGGTACTGTTGAGCCAGCGAAGCATGAGCTTAGCGGTGTCAGTAGAGATTGTTTCCGTAGCCAGCGCGGCTACAAGTTCATCAGTGCCTCTGGTGCGTTGAAGTAGAGCTGAGAGTAATGGCTCGATTTCTTTTGCTTCAACCTTTGTGAGAAGTGAAGCGGTTAATGATGCGGCCCGTTTGACATCACGCGTGGCAAGGCTTCCTATTGCCGCGGCGCGAATGATGGGAGGGCTTTCAATTNNCGTTAATTTCTCAAGTGTTTTAATAATAGATGGATCATTCATTGAGCCGAGTGCTTCAGTGGCTGCTAGGCGTAGTGCTAATTTCTCGGGTCGGTCAGCGGCGATCGAGCCGATTGTTTCACTGTGTTCATTGAGTGACCACAAGCCACTGAGNCGGATAGCTTCAATCCGGATGGCGTTGTCTTGGCTCACTAGGGCCGGGCTAATTAATTGGGCCGCACCGGCTGGNGCTTGCAGGGTGCGTGCCCGAGCGGATTCGGTCAGAGCCAATAAAACTTCGGGCTTATCAATACCGATTTTGAGTGCCATCCCTGCATCGGCAGAGTTTCCNATACCAGCTAAAATTGCNATTAATTTAGTNCTTTCTTCATNTCTTAATTTCTCTGTCGCTAGTTTTTGACGAATNACCTCTGCCACTTCATTTCCACCGATAGTGCTCACAACACGTAAAAGGTGTGAGGATTGGTTGAATTGTAGATTCCCGTCCATCAGAGCTGGCTTCCAATGAGTGGCAAGGGCATGGACTGCTTNAGTGAAGGCGAAGTCTATAAAGCGGTCCTTTGGGCCGTCAGTTGCCTGGGCGGCAATAATGATCGATTCGGCTTCTCGAATATCGCTAGCAGAGACGATCGCCTCAAGACGCACTCGAGAGTGTTTGTCGGTTGCGCTGTTTTTTAAAAGAGCTAGGGGTTCTTTAAGTAGGTGATGCCACCGGCCTATCACGCGAGTGGCATAGGCGCGGGCGCGATGATCCTTTGCTGTTAGTAATTGTTTTAGCAGTGAGACGTTCACTGTTTCGTGGGACTCGAATACACCAATTGCCTCGAATAGATTGTGTTCTAGTCTTGGATCGTCGGGCTTAAGTTCATCGATCCATTTTTGGGTTGCGGTAATGGCATCGATTTTAGGTAGGTCCATGAGGCGCAGTTTAGCGAGTTTACGGGTTCGTCTGAGCGGCGCACCGAGTTGCTCACAAAGCTCCGAGGCTTTCATCTTGGCCAGTGGAGGAGGCTTCAATAGCGGGCTACCCTTCGCACTAATGCGCCATATTCGACCATGATCCTTGTCTCGGTTGGGATGTCGCAAAGAAGCCTGGTAATGTCCAATGATGGGGTTGAACCAGTCGGCTATGTAAAGGGCGCCGTCAGGACCGATGTTCAGGTCTACCGGGCGAAAAGCGTTGTGGGAAGAAGTGAGTAGCGGTGCGAGTGTTGTTAATTTATGTCCTGCTCCATCAGTTGTGNGTCGGAGCCGAGCAATGTTGCGGGCGAAATANCCAGCAATCAGGAAGTCTCCCTGTAGGTCCTTTGGAAGGTGCGGTGAGTCGACAATATTAATTGCCATTGACTTGATTCTCGTTGCTCCAATCTGCATTGCGCCGCCCCAGTAACCACCGGCGATGTGGTCCGTATGAATCATGCTCGGTAGCANTTCACTGACTTCACCNCCGTTGCTCTTAATGAAGGGTTCTCCCCAGTCTCCAAATGCAAAGCCCCATGGGTTGCCGCCACCAGAAGTGCGTCGGTAGCTGTGCAACTGACGGCGAAGTGGCCGGAGGCGCCAAGAGCCATGCTCATCGAGTCGGCGAATGCCCCATGGTGTCTCTATGCGCGAAAAGCAGTGTAAACCCTGACTAAAAAGTAACTCTCCACCAGGTGTCCATGCGAAAGAGTTGATGTTTTGATGCGTGTCACCAGTGCCGAAACCGGTAAATAAAATTTCCCTCTGGTCGGCTTTGCCGTTCCCGTTTGTGTCTTTGACATGAATTAAGTCACGGCCGTTACCGATATATACGCCGCCGTGTCCAAGAGCGAATCCGGTCGGCATATTTAACCCGTCGGCGAAAGTAGAGCTTTTATCTGCCCTGCCGTCTCCATCGGTATCTTCAAGGATGATTAGTTTATCGTCCGGCTTTGTTCCTGGCTTCAATTGTGGATATGCCCAGGTGCATAATACCCAGAGACGTCCGAGTGGATCCCAACGGAAACAGACGGGATTGGCAATACCCATGGTTTCATCTGCAAAAAGGTTAATCTGGAGACGCGAGTCAATCGAGAAAGAGGCTAATTCAGCTTGAGGTGAGTTGTCCTTCTCTGGAGGGGAAACGGAGAGGGGGTTCTGCCCACGAGTTAAAATGCCTGTTGCCAGAAGCGTAATTAAAAATAATCCAAATCTTCTCATTCTAAACCGATGGGCCGCACTAAAAGTGTTCGGGACATGAATAGGACCTTCACTCAATAGCTTGGACGAAATTCCTAATTCTCCGATCTTATATTTTTAGGGTTTTACAGTAAATCATTTAATTAAGACCATTTTATTTTGCGGAATCTCCTCAGATTTGAGAGATTGCTGTGACGCTTTGTCAATTAAAGTGCTCGGAACAGGAATCGAACCTGCACCCCATTGCTGGGACTAGATCCTTAGTCTAGCGCGTCTACCAGTTCCGCCACCCGAGCATTATTTATGGATCTGAAATTCAGAGCTGAGAATCTGCAACGTGCTGGGCCATCGATCAAGTATATCTTTTTCACTCACTGAGGAGAGGAGTTATTAGCCATTTGTGGAGTCGCCTCACAGATTTGACGCCAGCCTGGGAAACGCCATTTGTTAGGAAAATTCCGGCACTGATTGGGTTTTGAGTGATGTACTCTGCATGAGTTTCCTTCAAGAAATATGCAGGAACCATCAGATTTCTCGGACAAAGTCAAACCTGCCCGAGATTGTCGCAAAGTAGTGTATTTCTGGATAAATTCCTTTTCGTTGCAGCTGAGATCTTTTGCCATTTTAGTGATTTCGCTTTCGCTTAGAACAACTTCTCCGGGCCATTGGCAGCAATTCCCGCACCTTTCACATACGAATTCTATAGAGTCGGTTTGCATACGAGGTTTATTTCTGAACTAAGAACTTTATGGGTCTTTCTTATTGTAAAAGTAGCGGTTATTTTAGCACATTTACAATGTATTATATGCGGTAAATAGTCACGTAAGTGTCTAAAAGATAGGTAATTACAATGTTAATTATTAATTTCATTTGGTCAGTGCCCCTGATCCTGAGGATTAGGTAAACATAGAAAAAGTCTACAATAACTTTATTTTTAAGTTTTCTTAATTGGATTTGTTAGTTAATAATAATTTATCCTCATTTATTTACTAATAATTTGGATCACATTTTGAATGATTAACTACTCTACCAATGGCTAAATCGACTTAGCTGACAATTAAATTTTGAATCTTTTCTATAAACTTTTTGGTCTTCTGAATATGGATATTGGTATCGATTTGGGTACCGCCAACACATTGGTTTACCTGAAAGATGAAGGCATTAAGGTCCGGGAGCCTTCAGTCGTTGCTGTAAAAACAGGCACCACTGATGTCGTTGCAGTTGGAGATGATGCGAAACGAATGCTGGGCAGGACCCCTGACACGATTTCAGCCATCAGGCCATTGAGGGACGGTGTTATTGCTGATTTTGAGATTACTGAGGCGATGCTCAAGCACTTCATTAAAAAGGCAAGGACTAAGGAAAAAGGGAACGGGAAAAAGCTTATCAGGGCATCAAGGATCAGGGTTGTGGTTGCTGTACCTTCAGGAATCACAGAAGTGGAAAAGAGAGCCGTTAAGGATTCGGCGAAGCAGGCAGGGGCTGATGAAGTTTATCTCATTGAAGAACCTATGGCTGCGGCCATTGGAGTTGGTCTTCCTATTCAGGACGCTAGTGGTAATATGATTGTTGATATCGGAGGAGGAACCACAGAGGTGGCGGTCATTTCTTTGTCTGGAATCGTTCAGAGCAGGAGTCTTAGGGTTGGGGGCGATAAGTTAGATGAGTCCATCATTGCCTACATGAAGCGTAAATATAATCTGATGATTGGTGAGCGCACGGCTGAGATGGTTAAGATTAAAATAGGATCAGCTACTGTGGTGGACCAAGAAACGACAATGGATGTTAAGGGAAGGGACCTCGTCGATGGGTTGCCAAAGACCATTGAGGTGTCATCCAAAGAAATACGCGAGGCGATGGCGGAGCCGTTAGCGGCGATACTATCTTCTATTAAGGAGGCCCTCGAGAGGTGTCCGCCCGAGTTGGCTGCGGATCTGGTCGATAGAGGGATTATGCTTGCAGGCGGAGGAGCTTTATTGGGCGGGCTTGATGTATGGTTGACCGAGCAGACAGGCGTTCCGACTCATCTTTCTGGGGACCCGCTCATTGCGGTGGTTGAGGGGACTGGTCGGGTACTGAGTGAAGTATCTTACATAAAGAAAATGACCTCTGCCGGTGTATAAATACGGAAAACACTATTTAGAATGTTAAATTTTGAGGAATGAAAAAGTCCAATCTCGTAGCTCTTGTAATATTTTCATTAGCATTGGTTTGGGTTTTTACTCTCGATAACAAAGGGGTTCATTCTGTTCAGTCTAAAGTTCTAGGGCTTTTTGGTCTCGCTCATGAAACAGTCAATAATCTTACCTATGACGATGATGTGGTTAACGGTGAGCCCATTTCCGCTAACGAGCTTCATCAGAAATATGAAAAAGAACAGCTCGCTTTGCGTTATAATAAATTACTCAAGGAACTCTTTGAGTTGAGGGCCTGGAAGAGCCAGATTGATTTGCTCAGGGAAGAGAATATAGAGTTAAAAAGATCTCTTAATTTTATCGAGTATAAGGAGAAGCAGAACCAGCAATTAGTAGCTGCTCGGGTCATAAAAAGACAGAGCAGTAGTTGGTGGAGGACTTTTATTATAGACAAAGGATACGAAGATGGGTTGGTCATTAATAGCCCCGTGATGACTCCTGTCGCAGTGGACAGGGCAGACCAAGTTGAGGGGGCCTTAGTGGGGAAAATCGCCTCAGTCGGTGAAGGTCAATCGACAGTAGTGCTGGCGACTGATGTCGAGTGCAAAGTGAGTGCCTACGTTCATGCTGTCTTTGCGGATGATAAGCGGCATGAAAGAGTCCAAGGGATACTTTCTGGTGCGCCTGGTGCGGGTAGGGAAGTTACGCATCTTTTTCTTCAGAATTTGCCCAAGGAGGCGGACAGGTATGGAGTCTCTGCCGGAGCCAAGATCTATTCTTCGGGAGTAGGGAATTCCGAAACAAAAGGAATCTTTCCTCCAGGCCTTTTGCTAGGTTATGTTAAGGAGTTTGAGGTTAGAGATTTTGATGCTGTTGCGCGAGTTCAGCCGGCAATTAATTTTAATCAGCTCAGCTATGTGTTTGTTTTAGTTCCGGATTCGACTCGTGAGGTGAAGGGGCAGGCCGCGGTTTTTCGTAAACCAGTATCAGCCCCAAATGAACTTTCCTCTGAAAATTAAATGCAATGAATTCATCACGTTTAATTTTCACGTTAACCTTAATTCTATTGATTGGAATCGCGTTAATGATCGATGGTTTCTTTGCGTCTCTTCTCACTCCTTTCGGTGTTAGAATATTTCTTGTTCATACAATTTTTTTAACCTGCGCGCTTACCGTTTCGTTTCCGATGATGCTGGGTTTTGCTTTTGCTATTGGTTTTATTTGGGACTCTTCCCAGATGGCTGTGACCGGAGTGAATGATGTGGGCTTTGGGTATTCAATATTTCTATTAGGACTCACGGGATCTTTAATGCAGGGCGTGTGTCCCTTATTCGAAAGGGGGCGCTGGGAAGTTCCGGTTGTTTTGGTCGGAGTGGCTACTGCTCTTCTGATGTCCATGGAATGGTTCTTTGTTAGCTTCGGAAGAGCGAATTTTATCGTTCCTGAGAAGTTCTGGAAAGATCTATGGGTGTCATCATTACTGGGCATGCTGGCATCTCCAATATTCTTTTATTTGATTTTCAAATTGAGTCGATTAACGGGCTATCCAATACTTACAATGAAGGTTACGGCAGAGAAAGGGATCTGAACATTATGACGTTAGGGTATAGATTAAGATTTTATCTTGTAGGGTTGATATTAATTGCCGGCCTCTCTGCCCTTTTGATTCGCTTATTTGTTATACAAATAAACAGATATGATGAATTCTCCTCTAAGGTTCCGGGAACGTCAGAAGTTAAGGTCAGAGTCCCTGGTGTCAGAGGTATAATTAGGGATCGGAGGGGAAGGGTTCTCGTTGAGAACGTTGCCCGTTACGAGATGCAGTTCAATCTTAAGGAGATACTCAACAACTACAGGAGAGTCATTAAAGAAGAGAACTTAGCGATCAGTAAAAGTAATAGGGACGCGACAGTAAAAAAGGATCTTAAAAAGGTTCCTGAGAGTACTTTTAATTTTAACGACGGGACTGGGATCAAAAGGACTCGAAAAGAAGAGGACATGGTGGCGATAGTTTCTGAAATAATTTTCCCTTATTTGGCAAATATTGGTCTTTATAGGGAGTTTCATGCCGGAGATCTCCAGAGGCACTGGCGTACTCATGGGGGGCTTGTTCCTTATACTTACCGAGATGATCTTACTTTTGAGGAGTATGCTATTGCGGCTGAGCATTCTTTGGATTTGCCTGGTGTTACAGTGGCCGCTCGTCCGATGCGGAAATATGTTTATGGGGCATTGGCATCTCATATTCTGGGGTTTGTGCGTCAGCCAGACATAAAAAAAGTTCCATCAGAGGAGAGGAAGGCTTGGGAATATTATGTCCCTGATGATTTTGGCGGAGATGGCATAGAGGAGACCATGGATGACTTTTTGAGAGGCAGGCCAGGTCAAAGAGTGATGCTGAAGGATGAAAAGGGAAGAGTTGTAGATTCCAAAGATGAGGAAGGTAAAGTCATGGGCGAGATATCGTACGATCCTCCTAAGAGAGGTTCTGATGTTTGGCTTACACTTGACCTTCGCTATCAATACATTGCCGAGCAGGCATTGAGAAAGGTTGGAAGGGGTGCTGTGGTGGTAGTTGCGCCCACGTCCTATAAGACGAAGCTCAAAGACCTTGGAAAGGAGGAGGAGCATTGGATTCATGCTGGAGACATTCTGGCCATGGCTTCAGTTCCCTCATATAATCCCAACAAATTCATTCCGTCGATAAGTGAACAGGATTGGAAAATGTATTTGGATAATGAAAATGATCCGCTCATTAACCGGGCACTGAAAGACCATGCACCAGGTTCAACATTTAAGATTCCTGTTTCTTTGGCAGGAATGCTGAGTGACACTGAAGTGAAGGCTTTCGAGTGTGCTGGGGGCGCAGGTTACGGTCCTAAAGTGTTTATGAAGTGCTGGGCAAGATCCAAGGGCTATACGCACGGATCAATATTTGTAAGGGGTGCCATCAAGACTTCTTGTAATGGATTCTTTTACAGATATGGGAATGCTACAGGGATTGAAAATATATTGAAGGTGTCAAAATGGATGGGTCTAGGTACAAGGTCGGGAATTCCGCTTAACAATGAGGATCCTGGATTTGTTCCGAGTCCACAATGGAAGCGAGTGCAGGGCCTTGGGAATTGGGGGGCAGCTGATACGGCTCAGGTTTCGATCGGTCAAGGGGCAACTGAAGCGACTCCTCTTCAAATGGCAATGGTCGCTTCGACCATTGCTAATGGAGGAAAATATTATCGCCCCAGACTAATTCATAGAACTGTAGGGGAAGCTGAAGAGAAGTTTAAGCCATCAGAATTACAATATGACCTAACTGAACTGGGCATTCCTGCTGAAAAGATTGAAATATGCAGGAGCGGGATGTATGATGTTGTGAATGAATTGAGGGGAACTGCTCGTCGTGGTGAGTCGAAGATTGTAAAGGTATCAGGCAAAACGGGGACAGCCCAGACGGGCCGTAAGCGGCCCACTGGAACTAATGAAACTAATGCCTGGTTTATATCATTTGCGCCTTATGACAAGCCAAAACTTGCAGTATGTGTTATGGTTGAGAATGGCAAAGCAGGAGGTACCGTGTGTGCTCCAATAGCTAAAAGAATCATTGATGAAATAATGTCTGTGGAACAATTTAATTTTAACCCCCAAGTTTCTCCGGTAAAAGAATCGGAAGGGAATTTTGACTTTGTGGAACTTGTGAGCTTTGATGAGGATCCCACAGAGGCTTTTGTCGGTGACGATGATGGTGAGGATGGGACAGCTGTAGCGGCAACGCCAGCCCCAGACTTGGATCTTTCCGTTAGGAAGGCCCCAGTGATTCCAACCGTAAAAAAGGCCCCGGACACGAGGGGCTCGGTTAAAACAAGGACAGTAAGACAACGAATAGGAATATTAGATAGAAGAGGCAGAAGGCGCTAGTAGCTGTTGCCTAAGAAATTTTAGTAAAAAGTACGAAATAACAAGAATTTAAACCTGAGTCATTATTATGGCTTGCAAAATTATTTTGAAAAATGTTCAAAAAACTAAGGGAGGCAAGGCGCCAGAAGGCGTTAGCCGCAGGATATCAGATAATAGTAAATGTTGAGAAGCTTGAGACTAGAGTAGCTCAACTCAGAGAATCAAAGTTAGTAGATTATACAATAGAACGGACCGGAGATGAGAATATTGTTGGAAGTATTTTCAAGGGTCGCGTCAAGAACATAGAGCCTGGCCTGAAGGCCATGTTTGTTGATATAGGAACTGAGAAGAATGCATTTTTGCATTTCTGGGATGCTATTCCCGCGGCCTTGGACAAAGGTCTCGAGGAGGTTAAACGCAAAAAATCACAGAAGAAACCAAAGTACATTTCGGCAAAGGACATACCCAGCATTTATCCTGTAGGTTCTGAAGTCTTAATTCAGGTGAGTAAGGGTGCAATAGGGGATAAAGGGCCTAGGGTAACTACGAATATAACACTTCCTGGTAGATGCATGGTCCTGATGCCGCTCAATGATCAATTTGGAATTTCAAGGAAGATTGATGACCCAAAGGAAAGGCAAAGGCTCCGGAAAATCACAGAGAAAATGAATGTTCCGGAAGGAATGGGTGTTATTCTGCGTACTGTTTGCAAGGGTCAACGGGCACGCTTTTTGATAAGGGACTTACGCATACTGCTCAGCCAATGGGAGGAAATTGATGAGAAAAGAAAAAGTAATAAAGCTCCGACATGCGTTTTTCGTGAGCCTGAACTGGTAGAAAGAACAGTACGAGATTTTCTCACGGATGAAGTGGCGGAGGTTCTTTGTGATGATGAATCGACAGTTCAGCAAATGCAGGAATCTGTGGCTAAGATATCACCACGGTCACGTAAGAGGATTCATTTTCTTCCAACGAAGCAACCCATTTTTGAGAGGTTCAATGTTGAGAAACAGATCAAAAGTGCTTTTGATCGGCAGGTCTGGATGCCTTGTGGCGGCTACATTGTGATTGATGAAACGGAGGCGCTTATAGCAATAGATGTGAATACTGGCAGGAACCGTGGAGGTAAAAACAATTCAGACAAAATGATTCTTGAAACAAATCTGCAGGCAGCTGATGAGGTTGCCAGGCAATTAAGATTGAGGAATATCGGGGGGCTTATCGTTGTTGACTTTATAGATATGAAGGGGCGTAAGGACCAGAATGCGGTGTATCGGCGGATGTTAAGGCAAACGGACACTGATAAGGCTAAGATTCAGGTCCTTCCTCTTTCCCAGCTCGGTTTGATGGAAATGACCAGACAGAGGCTCAATGAAAGTTTGAGTCGATCCATGTTTAATGACTGCCCTTCTTGCCAAGGTTCTGGGAGAATAAAATCAGCTGAGAGTATAAGCGTCGAGCTTCAGAGGAAGCTTTCAGGCTTAATTCAGAGAGGCGATGACAGTCTATCTGATCTTGTCATTGTTGTACATCCTGAGATCATGCAGAGGTTAAAGGAAGAAGACTCTAATGATTTGTTGGATATGGAAAGGCGGCATCATGGCCGGTTAACGTTCCGAAGTGACCCGAGTTATGCTCGGGAAGATTTCAAAATCGTGTGCCAATCTACAGGCAAAGAGTTCACTTCTTGAGACTAATTAATTTTCTGCGAACATTTAATGCCAGTGCGATTAAGGAAATTGTACCGAGTATTATTGAAAAGGAATCTCCTATTTTAGCATATAGTGTTTTTTCCGGTTCCCTTGGGATTCGTATGAGTTCCGGCAATGATGCTGTAATGAAGGTGTCTTTCTCGGTTTCACCATAGATCATTCGTTTTCCTCCAGGTGAAGATGCCCACCGGTCATGTAGGTTTCCGGTAGAATCAATGATACAACTAATGCCGGTATTGGCGCTTCTGATCATGGGTCTTCGTAATTCAATGCAGCGGAACATTGCATTTGCGTAGTGCTGCTCTGAAGCGGCGCTCTTACCGAACCATCCGTCATTAGTTACATTTACTATTAATTGAGGTTCATCCTTNATGAATTGCCTTGCCAGATTNCCAAAGGTGTCCTCAAAGCAGACCAAAGGGATAATACTGTAAGGTTCAGGCAGATTCATTTTTACCGGTTCAGCCTTTTTGCCCGGAGTGAAATCTACGCCAATTGCGCTTGATGCCAATTTTTCAAGGAATGGAACTTCTGACCTAAATGGAACGTATTCACCGAAAGGTACGAGGTGCATTTTTCTATATGTTTTGGCGTCAGAGGTGTTACCTCTAAGAACGACAATCGAATTATAGATTCCTTCCTGGGGTATGTTTTCATTCAATCCCAAAACAAGTTCATAGTCGTCAACTGATAGAATGTTATTTAGGTAAGTTTGTGTTTCCTTATCATGTAATGCATATGGAAGTGAACTTTCTGGCCATACAACTAAATCAAAATTGGCATTTTCTATAGTTAAGTAAGGAGTGGTCAGGTCCCAGTATCGTTTATAGATTTTCTGTGCAGAATCAGCGTCCCACTTTTCAGCCTGGTCGATTCCCCCCTGGACTAGGAGGACACTCACTTCGATGTGATTTTCTTTTCCTTTGGTTAAACGGTAAGTTCCGTAAAGAAAAATTGATGCGATGATTATGATTCCGACAATGAAGTCAGGATGAGCTTTGAGGTGTCTTGTTTTTATTTCTTTTGTAATACGAAATATGAGCGATGTGCTGACCGATGAGCAGAACACAATCACAAAAGAAAGGCCGGTGACTCCAATAATGTCGGCGATTTGTATCATTGTTAGGTCGTTTTTGAGTCCGACTCCGAGTCCGTTCCATGGGAAGCCTGTCAGAAACCATCCTCGAATCCATTCCAATCCGCACCAAGCAGATCCGTTTAAAAATGCACATCTGAGACTTTCAAGTGAATGCTTGGGAATTGACCCTTTTGTTGCCAAAGGATCATCAGTATCTTTGGTGTCGAAGAATGAAGGCCTGCCTATGGTGGCTGCAAATGCCCCCCATATTGCAAAATAGATGGCCAGAAAAGCTGGCAATAGAGTGCAGGCAGCTAAATGGATATGATGTAGCCATGAGAGATTTATGAGGAAAAAACTCAAGCCGGCGAGGTAACCTATGGTGGCTCCTCTGACGGCGCGTTTTTTGACAGTTGTTTGAGCTGAGCTCAGCCATACTGAGGCAATTAATGGAATCAGGGAAATCCAGATCAGTCCACCCAGATTAAATTGTGGGTAGCAAAGAGACAGGAGTGCTCCGGATAACAAAGCGGTGATTGTTGTCCATGATCTGAAAGGAATTGTTATTTTTCGGAGCAGAATAGATGCAGGTTTATTGCTCTAAGATAGTCTTTTTTGAATGTCTTCTTGAATCCATTTCCAAAGTGAATTGAGACTTTCAGACGTTTGTGATTTAATTATCGGCAGACCTTTTTCCTGGACCTCTTGGCTTGAAGAGTATCCGTAAAAGTAAAATTTAATTTTTGGTTCGGTCCCGGAAGGTCTCACTGCAAACCTGCGGCCGTCGTTAAGTTCAATGAATAACATTTTTTCTTTTGGGATATCATCACCTTCAGCATCTTTGATGTTTTCATTGGCAAAATTAATGATCTCTTTAACCTCTGATCCGTCACAGTTAATGGGGGGGTGAGTAGTGTAGGATTGTATCATAGATGTTATACATTCAGCTCCATCAGCACCCTCGAATACTTTATTGGTATTCATTTCCTCGTAGTACCCAAACTCAGAATATATGTCGTCTAAGAGCTCAATTAAGCTCATTTTTCTTGATGCGGCGAATGCAGCTGTTTCCGCGAAGAGCACAACGGCGCTGTTGCCGTCCTTGTCGCGGGTAAAGTCGCAACCAAGGTAGCCGTAGCTTTCCTCGCCTCCAAAAATAAAGAATGTTCCTTTGTCTAACTGCACTTCACGGGCTTCGCTGACATTTAGTGATTTGTATGATGCGTAAATGTCATCAGGGAGTGATCGTTCGTATGACCCAAGTTTTTGGCTGATGTATTTAAAACCTGTCAAAGTATCAATGACTTTGATTCCAAAGTGTTCTGCGATGCTTCGTTGCAGTTCGGTCGTTACAAAAGTTTTGATGACGACCGAATTTTGTCGGTTCTGCTCATTTAAGATGTTTAATTCGAATAGTGTTTTGATCCGATAATAGAGTAGAAGTGAGCCTATCTGATTGCCTGTTAAAAGTTCCATTTTTCCTGATTCCCCTCTGACNGCNACGCCCATCCTGTCACAGTCAGGATCAGTGCCGATCACCAAGTCTGAACCGTTNGANTCGGCCAAGTCCATGCCCATTTTTAAGGCAGGGCCATTTTCTGGATTTGGTGAATCTACTGTAGGAAATCTGCCNTCAGGAGAGTCCTGTTCTGGGACCGTTTCACATTTGAATCCTAAGTCGGCTAATAGTTGTGGAACGTGCACTCCGCCGGTCCCGTGAAGGGCCGTGAATACAATTTTTAATGAATTGTTTTCATTNACGAGATTGGGTTGGAGTACTAGTGACTTTACGCGCTCAAGGNATTCGGTTTCTACTCTCTCAGGTACAGAGGATACGCTGCCCTGTTCAGAGCTTGGAAGCGGTTCAAATTGTTCGCTACTAATGCTGTTAACCTTGTCAATTATTCCCTGCGTATGGGGAGGAACTATTGCCGCTCCGTCAGAAAAGTTAACTTTGTAGCCATTGTCATGATAAGGATTGTGACTGGCCGTTATCATGACTCCGGCATGACAGTCAAGCTCCCTGATTGCGAATGACATTACTGGCGTGGCTTTGTGACTATCGAACAAATAAACTTCGGCTCCTATTTTNGCTGCTATGTCCGCGCAAAGTTCTGCAAAATCTTTTGAGAAGTGNCTAGTGTCATAGCAAAAAACGATGCGAACNCGCTCATTTGAACCTTCGGTTTTTAACCATTCTTGTAAGTAATAGATGAGTCCCCTAGTTGCTCGGTTCAAATTGTAATTGTTCATTGCATTGCTACCAATGCATGGGTGCTCAGGTCTGCCATTAGGTCCCCCAGATCCTTGTTCGGAACTTGTAATGATNCGACCAATGGTTCTGCCTCTGAGGCCTCCGGTACCNAATGATAAGCATTTATAGAATCTGTCATTAAGTTCGCCCCAATTATTATTTTCTACTAATTCTTCTACGGACGATATGTATAGAGGATTAGGGTTGGAGCTCAGAAAATCTGATATATTCTTCAAGGAAGAATCAAGAATCTTTCCTTCTGAATTTGCGAGGGTAAGTCTTGATGTTAGATCGTTCATGTTGTTTTCTGATTACTGTATATTGTGATTAAGCAAATAAATACCGCCTTCATAAAACGCAAAGAGATTCTTTCTGNNGGNACTGATTCTTTTAGGGCTTTTGATGGTGATGGTGATGGAGACCCTAATGTTTTTATNGATGTTTTTGCAGGTCACTGGCTAGTTTCGTATTTACAAAAGAAGCCTACCGATGTTGTTAACTGTGAATTGCCGCGAGAAAGTTTNTGGTTCAAGAAGTTGGATAAAAACGANAAAGGGTCCGCTNNATGTGAAGATGGAGNCTCTTCAANTAGNGAAATTGTAATTAAAGAAAACAATGTTAAATACTTGATCGATCTTCAGGTTGGATATTCTCAGGGCATTTTTCTTGATCAACGGGACAATCGTTTGGAGGTTANGCAAAGATCTTCAGGGATTAGAGTGTTGAATTGTTTTTCATATACTTGTGCGTTTTCGGTCGTTGCGGCTCTTGGAGGTGCGGNTTCGACCACTAGCATTGATTTATCTAATTCATACCTTGAGTGGGGGAAGCGTAATTTCTTGCTGAACGGGATCGATCCTGATCAGGCTGATCATTATTTTTGTAAAGGAGATGTGTTTGAGTGGTTACAACAGTTCAAAAGGAAGGGAAGGAAGTTCGGAGGCATCGTTCTTGACCCTCCATCTTTTTCTAGGGCAGGAAAGCGCGGTGTATTTAGTGCAAAAAAGGACTATTCCGCACTNGTGAGTGAGGCCTCTGCTTTGATNGACGGTAAGGGATGGATCCTCGCCTCGTGTAACCATCATGGAATTTCCAATGACGAATTTGTTAGGTCATTGGAAATCGGNGTCAATGATTCCGGNCTTAAAATCAATTCAATTGATCAGAAATCTATGCCGCTAGACTTTTCTGGNGATGATTATCTTAAGAGCTTCTGGATTAAGTTTAAGTAAAATTTAATAAAAGCACTATTGCGGTCTTTGCAATTGAGGCTGATAGAGGCTATTCATTNATTCGATGCGTATTCTCAAATATAACGAANCAAATTTTGAGAGGAAGGCTGCTAAAATTTTTAATAGGCAGGCCGTTCCAGCAGATGACTTGCGCCTATCTGTTCAGAAAATTATTTCAATGGTACGCAGGGACGGCGATAAGGCCCTTTCTGCCTTAACCCAAAAATATGATGGAGCGTCCATCAACTCTAACGATTTTCTTGTGAAGCGGGGGGGCATAACGAAGGCTAAAAATTCAGTGTCGTCTAAGGTAAAAAAGGCTGTAGGTATTTCGCAAGTTAACGTGAAGGATTTTGCGTTGAGGGGTCTGAGAAAGAACTGGAAAATGAAAAATGCTCAAGGAGCAACTGTCGGTGAAATGTTCCAGCCATTTTCAAGAGTAGGAGTCTATGTTCCAGGAGGATCCGCTCCTCTAGTATCAACTTCGCTCATGACTGTCGCTATAGCCAAGGCGGCAGGGGTCAAAGANATAGTCGTTTGNACACCTCCTGGAGCGGATGGAGAAATTAATGCGGAGTTACTTTATGCGCTTGATGTTTCGGGAGCTACTGAGATCTATAAGGTAGGAGGAGCTCAGGCCATTGCTGCTATGTCGATCGGAACAAGTAGCATTGGTTGGGTAGAGAAGGTTTTTGGTCCCGGAAATTCTTTTGTAGTTGAGGCAAAAAGGCAGCTGTTTGGATTTGTTGCAGTTGATCTCTTGCCTGGGCCGAGTGAAATTTTTGTNCTTGCGGACGCGAGTGCTCGTGCTGATTGGATAGCTTCTGATCTTCTTGCCCAAGCAGAGCATGGCGGGGACAGTCAGATTGCTTTTGCCACGACCTCTGTGAGACTCCTTGAGNGCGTNAGAACTGAATTAAANTCTCAGGCAAAGCTCTTAAAGAGGAAGAAGCAAATATCAGAGGTCATGAGGANAGGAACTACTCTTGTGCTTTTGAAATCCATNAAACAAGGAGTAGAACTGGCCAATNATTTTGCGCCTGAGCATCTTTCTTTAATAGTAAAAAATCAACAAGAGGTGTTGCCTAAATTAAAAGCATGCGGGGCTGTTTTTATAGGATCCTACTCTCCCGTTTCTGTCGGTGACTTCTTAGCGGGCCCTAGTCACACGTTGCCGACAGGAGGAGCCGGGAAATCTTTTCCTGGTCTTACTGCTGATATGTTTCAGCGCCGNACAAGTGTCGTTGAGCTGGACAAGAAGTCATTAAAAAAATCCATACCGGTTGTCGAGATCTTCGCTGAAATTGAGGGGCTAGATGCTCATGGGAATTCTGNGCGGATACGTGAGGTTGAATGATCGGGCATAGGTTTCTCCGATCTTACCGAGAGGAAATGGCATTGATTTCTTTATCAAATCTTAGAGTTGCCTGTTCAATTTCATCCGATATTGACGACCAGTCAGAGTAAAGTTTTTCGATCGCGGCATGAATTTCTTTATACTCTTTAGTTGTTTCCATTGAATCTTTTGATTTGAAAAAATCTGGATCAGCCATCGATTTTTCAATTTCTAATTTTCTGTTTTCAATCGATTCGATCTCGTTTTCGACTAACGATAAATTTTCTTGCAGTGGTTTCAGTTTTTCAGCTTTTTCNTGTCGTATTTTACCCTGTAATTTTCTTGTTTCCTTGCGGCTGCTCGAAGAGGGATTTCTTTGTTTCGGTCCTTGGTCGTATGAATTTTGGCCGATTGATTCCTCTTCTCTCTTCTTTTNTATATAGTCAGAGAGATTGCTNGGGTAGCTTCTTGGTGGAGTNTCGTCAGAATAAAACTCAACGACTTTATCTGTGATTGGGTCTAAGAAGTCCCGGTTATGGGAAACAATTACGATTGTTCCCTGATACGCAATTAATGCCTCTTGCAGGACATTTTGAGATTGCATGTCTAAATGATTTGTTGGTTCATCAAGGATTAGGAAGTTGGCAGGTCTTAAGAGGATTTTGGCAAGAGAGAGGCGGCTGCGCTCACCTCCGGAGAGGACCGAAACTTTTTTGAAAACATCATCGCCTCTGAACAGGAAGCACCCCAACAAAGAGCGCAAATTGCCTGCGCTTTCTCTACCAGCTACCTCCTCAATTGTTTCTAGGACCGTCATTGAAGGATTAAGCTTTTCCGCATGATCCTGTGCGAAATGGGAGATTGTTACCTTGTGTCCGGTNTTACGGGCCCCTGAATCGACTTCATCTGCACCTGAAAGAATTCTTGAAAAAGTTGATTTGCCTGCGCCGTTTGCTCCAATGATTGCGATTTTCTCGCCCCTATCGATTCGGAAATCCAGATCCCTGAAGACCACATTTTTCCCATATGAGCGAGTGACATTGATCAGTTCGACAACTATTTGCCCTGACCGNTCCGGTTGTGGNAATCTAAGNTTGATTCCCTTTTCAGATTCTTGAGGAAGTTCAATTCGTTCAATTTTTTCCAGTTGTTTGAGGCGGCTCTGCGCCTGTGAAGCTCTTCTTGCCTTTGATCTGAAACGGTTGATAAATTGTTCGGCTTTTGCGATGTCCTTTTGCTGGTTGTTGTATGCTCTTTGTATTTGCTCTCTTAGGATGGCGCTTTGTTCGATGTAGTAGCTGTAATTGCCTGAAAATTCATTAACTTTTCCATTTTCAAAAGCGAGCGTCTTACTGACTATGGAATCGAGAAATGCGCGGTCATGCGAGATCAAAATCACTGCTCCTTGATAATTTTGAATGTAAGATTCGAGCCACAGTTGAGAATCCATATCCAAATGATTTGTGGGCTCGTCGAGGAGCAGAATAGAAGGCTTTTGAAGTAGCAATTTGGCTAATGCGATGCGCATCTGCCAGCCTCCTGAAAATTCTTCTGTGTTGCGGGTAAAATCACTAGGTTTAAANCCCAGGCCGCTGAGAACTTTTTCAATTTGCGGCTTCATTTTCCCTATATCATAATTTTCCAGATCAAGTTGCAGTTCTCCATAAATTTCTAGGGTCTCGGAATATTCTGGGGAAGATGTGTCTAATGAGCCGAGTTGACTACTTGCTTCCTCTAATCTTTTTTTAAGTTCCAGAGCGTTTTCAAAGGCGGATTCAGCTTCGCTGAAAAGCGTGGTTCCGGAATGCTTTATTCCGTCCTGAGGAAGATAGCCTACTTCAATATATTTGGCTCGATTAACATTTCCGGAATCAGGAGTCATTGAGCCAGCAATGATTTTCATTAGGGTTGATTTTCCGGCTCCGTTAGGGCCCGCAAAGCAAACTCTGTCCTTAGAGCTCACAGTAAAAGATAGATCTTTATATAGAACTCTTCCTAGGAATTGGACTGAAATTTTATCAACAGCCAGCATTGCTGGATATTAGATCCAATCAGCGGGGTTTCAATCGCTGAGAGTGAATATTAACAGATTATGAAATAATATCGTTAATTACTTTGCCGTGAACGTCAGTGAGTCGAAAGTCTCTCCCTGCATAACGATATGTGAGCTTTTCATGATCGAAGCCCAGTAAACGAAGAATAGTAGCGTGCAAGTCATGCACGTGGACAGGATTTTCAACAGCTTTGAAGCCAAATTCATCCGTGGCACCATATGCATAACCACCTTTACTGCCTCCTCCGGCCATCCACACGGTAAATCCCCAGTGGTTATGATCTCTACCATTGATTTTGCCTTGATTGGAGCCCGGTTTAGGCATTTCTACTACTGGCGTGCGTCCAAACTCACCTCCCCAAATGACCAATGTCTCGTCGAGCATNCCTCTTTGCTTTAGATCAGTTAGAAGAGCACCAATTGATTGGTCGCATTGCTTTGCCAGTTTACGATGATTGACTTCAAGATCGTCGTGGCTGTCCCAAGGTTGACCGGCGCCGTGCCAAAGTTGTACGTACCTGACTCCTCGCTCAACTAATCTGCGAGCTATTAGAGTTTGTCTGCCGTGTATTCCCTTTCCGTACAGATCGCGGATTGATTTAGGTTCTTTTGAAATGTCAAATGCGTCAGTAGCATCTATCTGCATTCGATAGGCCAACTCAAATGATTGGAGTCTCGATTCAAGGTCAGCATCATCTGATCTTATTTCTTGGTGTCTTCTATTTAATTTGCCAATTAGGTCCAATTGAGAACGTTGCTGCCNCATCGTTAGTTTTGAGTTTTTTATATTGTTAATCAGCTTGTTAATTGTTGTGTGTTTTGAGTCTATGTACGTTCCCTGATAAACTCCAGGAAGGAAGCCTGCCTGCCAGTTCTGAGATTCTTGGATCGGATACCCTCCTGGGCACATAGAGATAAAGCCGGGGAGATTTTGATTCTCNGTTCCTAGTCCATAACTTACCCATGAACCAACGCTTGGCCTTATGAGTCTTGNTTCCCCGCAATTCATCAACAGNAGTGAAGGTTCATGGTTAGGAACATCGGCGTGCATTGATCGTATGATGCATAGATCGTCAGCTGAACGTGCAACGTTCGGGAATAGCTCGCTTATTTCTAGGCCGCTTTGGCCGTGCTTTTTGAAGCTGAAGGGGGATTTCAGGGCGGCGCCTGTTGGCCTCTCTGTTTTTAAATAATCGATTGGAATTTTCTTTCCGTCATATTTTGTTAGTGCGGGTTTCGGGTCAAAGGTATCTACTTGAGAGGGGCCGCCATTCATGAATAAATGAATNACGGATTTTGCTTTTGCTGGGAAATGGGGCTTTTTGGGTGAAAGAGGATTAATGGCTGACTGTGCTTCTTCCTGCAATAGTGCGCTCAAGGACAATGCGCCAAATCCGTTTCCTAGGCGATTAATAAAATCCCTTCTAGTGAAGAAATGATGATTCTGATTTAGTGATTCCTGCATTGTTAATCAATGAAAAAAAACTCGTTAGTTGATAGTAGGGCNTGAGCGAGTTGGGCCCATGCTGGATAATTAGTGTCCGGCTCTTTGGTTTGATTTCGAGTGGATGCTATAAAGTTGAGTGAGTCCTTAANTTCCTCATTGCTTGGATTTCGGGACAAGATCTGTTNATATAGCAAAGTGACTTTATCAGTATCTGTGGATAATTTATTGAATTGTGAAGAATGGGCAATGGCAGTTGATTGGTCCTGAATTAATTTGCTATTTAAAATGAAAAGCGCCTGTTGAGGGACTGTTGTTTCGGGNCGCTTTGGTGAGTGAANGTCAGGGCTAGCGAAATCGAATGTTCTGAAAACTGGTGGGAGATTTTGCCTTTCGATACGGGCATATATTGATCGTCGAGTTGAGTAGTTGGATGAGGTTATGTCGACAGGTCGTCCATGCATTTTTGTATCAATCGTACCGGAGACATAAAGAATNGAATCTCTGAGAAGTTCGAAATCAAGGCGTTTTCTGTTGGCTCTTGTCAATAACCGGTTNTCAGGGTCTGTTTGCTGAGNACTGGATGACTCTAAGTTTATGGATGATTGTTTATAGGTCGAACTCAGCAAAATAGAGCGGATCAGTTTTTTAGTGGACCATCCATTCTTAACAAAATTGAAGGCCAAATGATCAAGTAGTTCAGGATGTGATGGGGGGTCGCTTCTTAGGCCGAAATCGCTCGGAGTCGAGACTAAGTGACTGCCCATGAGGTGACCCCAAACACGATTGACCCAGACTCTTGAAGTTAAGGGGTTTGTGTCGCTGGCAATTGACTGAGCCATTTCAAGGCGGCCACTGCCCTGTGTGTATGTGACCCTTTCTTGGTTTTGGATTAAACCCAGAAAACGGCGAGGTACTTTTTCCCCTTTGTTGTTGGGATCTCCTCTTTGAAAAATCCTTGGTTCACGTGGNGCGGGACGATCAACTAAGACCATGGCCTTGGCGGGGGCTCCATGATGTGTGGTTTTAATTTTGGCAAGATTTCTTCTGAGTTTTCTNACGTGTTCTTGGCCTCTAGTTTCTAGCAGTGGGTATATTTTTGAGAATGGTATTCTGACATGATCGAGTTCTTTATGAAATTCGTTTGAGGCTTCAGTATTAGAGAATAAAGAGGCGTATATCTGAGCTGCCGCCTTAATATTGTCNGGTGCTTTTTCTTTCAGTGATGCAAGTATGGCTTTGTTTTCTTTTTTCTCGAGTTCATTCAAGGAGGCCTGTAGTGATTTGGAGAATGAACCCTCAGTAGCGGAGAGCAATCTGAACCATGCAGAGAACACTGGATCTCCTGATTCTTTCTTTGTTTTTAATCGGTTNCTCCATCTGATTGTTGGTTCATGGAGAAGAGATTTTGATGATGCGAGTTTTTTNAATTCATCGGTACTTAGATTCATTCCCTCTGAAGCCGTCAGAAGATATTTTGCAACATAGTTTTTTTGAATTAGTTCCTTTGATCTTTTTTTNAGATAAGAATCTATCTCAGACTGTTTTGACTCTATCGCGCTNTTGAAAGAATTGTAGGATTCCCTATCACTAGGGGGTCCCAGGAGAGGCAGTTCGGAGGGNTCNTCAGAGCTGTCAAATATACCATAAAGTGAATAGTAATCGCTGATCGGTATTGGATCATATTTGTGATCGTGGCATCTTGAACATGCGACGGTAAGGGCCATTAATCCTCTGAAGGTGACATCTATTCTATCATCAATAATGTCAGGGTTCCTGTTTAGAAATCTTCTTCCGACAGTAAGGAATCCCATCGCTGCCAAGTCCTTTTTATTTTCTTTATCTTTTATGATTCTGTCCGCGGCTAGCTGAAAGATTATAAACTCGTTGTAAGGCAAATCTTGATTNAATGAATTGATTACCCAGTCCCTATAACTGTAAGCGAAGGGATATTCCCTCGATTCCTGAAAAACGTATCCTTTGGTGTCAGCGTATCTTGCGATGTCCAGCCAATGCCTGGCCCATTTCTCTCCAAATTCCTGTGAACTTAATAGGTGATCGACGAGGTTCGCATATGCACTCGGGTCAGAATTTTTAATGAAACTATCTACTTCACTGTATTTGGGAGGGTGCCCCAGAAGGTCAAAGTAAATTCGCCTGATTAGAGTTTCTTTTCGGGCCTCCTTGGATGGTTTGAGCTTTGCTTCTTTAATTTTTCGTAAGATGAATCGATCGATGTTTGTTTGAGCCCAATCCTTCGGCTGGAATTTTGGAGGGAGCGGGTCTTTGATTGGAGAAAAGGCCCAATGATTNGTGCTTTTTAAAATTTCTTCGGCAATNACTTTTCCGGTATCTTTGCTTGGTAATAAGAAAAGAACCGTGAGTGCGCAGGTAATTGGAGTATGACCAATTTTAAACCAAAGAAAAAATGTGAATAGAGACTTCAAATTCAATTATTTTANCTACTTAAATTTGTAGGGGATAAGACTTTTCTGCAAGTAATAGGTAGATTATATCTGATGTTTTGTTAAAATTATTGCCAATTCGATCTGGTAATGAGGATGTACTTACTGAAGAATTAAATGATTCTAGACTGAAGATAATAATGAATTCGATAATAAGATTATTTGTAGTTGTAACGGCATTGATGATCTGCGCCGATTCTTTTTCACAAGAACGTTTGCCTTTTGCTGTGCAGAAGCTGATTAAGGATTTTGACCAGTACGAAAAGGACATAAATGAGAAAGCGACAGAGTTAATTAAGAAAAAGCGGCTAGAGACTATTAAGAGCTTGGAATTGGAATCAGCCAAGCTAACAAAGACCGGTAATGATTCTCTTGCGAGAGCAGTAATGGAACTGGCTTCAGAAATGACTGAGGGTAAAGAATTGAGCATCTCGGGAACTGATGGGGGTGCGGAAGGTTCTCGATGGAATCCTCTTTTTAAGCCTGAATCGCTTCCAAATTCATGGNTCATCCCAGAAGATCCTGACGGTGGCTGGGATTATACTGATGGAGTTTTTTTAATGAAGTCTGTATTTGAGGACTCGGTTGCGCTACACGAAGCTCCTGAAGGAGACATTGTTGTGCGACTGAAGCTGAAAATAGAAGATAACGACAATAAAGACACAAAGAATGAACGTAAGACCGCGGGCGTGGGATTCATTAATTCAAAAGANAGTCTGGTATTAGCAAATNTCAGTCCATCGGGGAGTCTCTATGGGTACACAAATATTATNCCAGACACAGAATTAGGGAATGAGAAGAGTAGCCTCAGAGAGGGTAAGTTTACTGAAGTGCAAATTGCGTGGGTAGCTACATACTTTCTTGTCTTTGTTAAAGATAAGATGCTGATCAGGTCAGACGTGGGTATCCCTAGAGGAACGGCTAAGATTTCGTTACTTGCGGATAACACCAATGCGTCATTCACGGATGTCGAATATTTAAAGCCGACACTGGATGATTTAAAGAAAATGGCCGCCGGGAAGCCTCTTGATTAGGTTCAACTGTAAGGCNANGCTAGTTATTATTTGCTGGCATTGCTCTGACTGCTCCAACGGATATGCCTCCATCTACGAGAATTGTTTGTCCCGTGACGTAAGNGCTTGCGTCTGANGCAAGGAAAAGGCAAGTGCCATCCAGNTCATTAGGCTTGCCTATTCTTCCTAGTGGAATTTTTTCTTCAATGTAATTGACCCAATCCTCATCTTCAAAAAGTTTAGCATTTTGTTCTGTTTTAAACCAGCCGGGGGCAAGGCAATTAACGGTGACGCCATTGTCACCCCAGTCATGAGCGAGGCTCATCGTCATTTGTTTTATTCCTCCGCGACTGGCTCCATAAGGAGCCAGGCCAGCGTATCCGGCCACGCAGGTCACGGAACCGATATTAACGATTCTTCCATAATTTCTTTTGGTCATTCCTTTTGCAATGGCTTGTGCGAGGAAGAATGCTCCTTTGAGATTTGTGTTTACGACAGTGTCCCAATCACTCCAGGAAACTTCTAGGGCAGGTTTTCTAATATTGCATCCTGCGTTGTTAATAAGGATGTCAATTTTACCAAGTTCATGTTCAGCTTTTTTTGCCGCGTTCTGAATGCTTTTCAGGTTAAGGACATCCATTTCTATCNGCACGCATTTTGAACCCTNGGCTTCGAGTTCTTCTCTGGTACCTTCTAGAGAGGATAATGTTCTGCTTGTGATTGCAACATCAGCGCCGGCCTTCGCTAAGGCATTGGCGAACTGCCGACCCAGTCCTCGACTAGCGCCGCTCACAAATGCTTTTTTCCCTTCGATACTAAACATGAGAATGATATTTATTTGGTTAATGTTTTAATTGATTTCAGAGTCCGGTCTAAGAATCACTTTAAGCATGTCTTCTTTGCCGTTATACAGCCGTGTAAACCATTCTGCTCCTTCAGACAGCGGGGCTATGGCTGTTATCATATCCCGTACTTTAATTGAGCCGTTTGCGATTAATTCGAGTGACTCCTTGTATTCACATTCTGAGGCACATGAGCCATAAATGGTGAGTTCCCGAGTGACCACTGATTGGAGTGGAAATTCTGTTTTGTTTTGGATGTTTCCAATTATGCCAATGTTCCCACCTTTTCGGACACTTTCTATGGCAAGGTTAAGAGTTGGTGACATGCCTACTACTTCCATGGCTATGTCGGCACCGTCTTCAGTGAGCGCTTTTATTTCTTCTATTGTTTTTTCATTGCTGATGATTCCATGGTCGGCACCGACTTTGAGTGCCGCTTTGATTTTTTCAGGATCAATGTCCACAGCAATGATCTTGGAGGCCCCTTTAATTCTTAGGGCTTGAATTACCAATAATCCTATCATTCCTGAACCTATGACAACGGCAGTGTCTCCATCCTTTACAGGTGTCCGATTCACTCCATGCAGAGCAATGGATACGGGCTCTACAAATGCGGCCTCTTCGAATGACAAANTGTCGGGGATCTTATAAAGAATTCTTTCTGGTACCGAGACATATTCTGCGAACGCGCCGTGCTGCCGATACTCTCCGGGTGAAACTCCTAGGACTTTTCTATTCTCGCAAAGGTTCACTTTTCCAGCACTGCAATATTTACATGAACCGCAGTAAATCGTTGAATCAAACGTGACCCTGTCTCCTATTTGCCAGTCNGTAACATCTGAGCCGATAGACGAAATGGTTCCGGCCGCTTCATGACCCATTATGATTGGGGGTATTCTCCTGCCGGTGCTACCATCCATTCCGTGTATGTCGCTNCCGCAAATTCCACACGCATTGACACGAATAAGGACATCAGTATTTCCAAATTCAGGGTCTGGGGCATCTCCATAATTTAGTTGGTTGTAGGCCTCTAGTGTTAATGCTTTCATCAGAAACTAAATCTATAATCAACAAGTTAAGTAATAGCTATGTAAATATATTGATTTTGCAATATGATGATTTGAACTAGTCTTACTTTTAAGCATGGAAAAACGCCTATTTATACTCACTATTTTTTGTTCTTTAATTGCGATNCCNTATATATNTGCTGAAGAGAGGAAGCCAAACATCATTCTGGTATTTTGTGATGATTTGGGTTACGCGGACATTGGCCCCTTTGGCTCAAAGACACATGCGACGCCGGTACTTGATCAAATGGCCAGAGAGGGAATGTGCCTCACTGACTTTTATTCTACATGCCCGGTTTGCACTCCATCTCGTGCTAGTCTNTTGACAGGNTGTTATCCGCGCCGGGTAAATATGCATGTTGATGAGAAGAATTTATGTGTTCTTTTTCCAGCCGCGCGTAAGGGATTAAACCCTAATGAAATCACTATAGCCGAAATTCTTAAAGAACAAGGGTACCGCACTATGTGTATCGGGAAGTGGCACCTTGGGGATCATCCTGATTTTATGCCGACGAACCAGGGCTTTGACTCTTATTACGGCATTCCATATAGCAATGATATGAACCGCAAGAACGTTCCTTTGCCTTTAGTGCGTGATCTTNAAGTGATTAGGGACAGCGTTCAACGTGATGATACCATCACAGAACAGTACACTAACGAAGCGGTCAGTTTCATAAAGGGTTCTAGTGACAAACCATTCTTTCTATATTTGCCGCATACGGCTGTGCATTTACCTCTAGTGCCCGGAAAGAAGTTTAAGAATACGAGTCAGGATGGAGCTTACGGTGATTGGGTTCAGGAAATAGATTGGTCGATGGGTGAAATCATAAAGACATTAAAATCTGAGGGGATTGATGAGAATACTCTAGTCCTATTTACTTCTGATAATGGATCGGCCAGGGAAAAGCAGGGGAGTAATTTGCCATTAAGAGGCCGCAAGGGGCGTACTGATGAGGGGGGGATGCGTGTACCTTGTGTCGTTCGGTGGCCGGGGAAGATTCCTGCAGGGACAAGGACTAATCTAATAACGAGCACTTTGGACTTATTGCCTACATTTGCAGCAATTAGTGGAGGCAGTACACCAAATGACCGCGTCATTGACGGAGTGAATATATGGCCAATTCTTAGCGGCAAGGCAAAATTAAATGTTCGTGAAGTTTTCTTCTACTATCAGATGGATCAATTGCAAGCCGTTCGATCAGGCAATTGGAAATTGTTTGTCGAAATGGAATCTAAGAAGCGTAATTGGGGTAAGCCAGAGGGGAAGAAAGGGCTGGCTCTTTATAACTTAGCTAACGACATTCATGAAGACAATAACGTGGCCTCTGATAATCCAAAAGTTGTTAAAAGTTTACAAAATTGGGCGGATGTGGCGCGCAAAGATCTTGGAGACGTTGGGATAGAGGGTAAAGGACAGCGTAAAGCTGGATGGGTAGAAAAAGCATCGCCTCGACTTTTGAAAGACAATTAGTATTGGCCTAAATGCAAAGGCAGATAGGTCCATTCATTGGCCAGAGTTTTGCGGTTAAACTTGGAAAACTAACTAAGATCTGCAGTTAACAGAGGCAAATTGTCTCGATTTTTGTTTGAGGTTATGGCAAGTATACAAAGCTATGTCTTCTAATTACATACCAGATCCGCAACGATACGATGGCCGAATGGATTATAGAAGGTGTGGGCATTGGGGGTTGAAATTGCCAGCTATCACACTCGGATTTTGGCATACTTTCGGTGGGGATAATGTGACTGAATTGCAGAGAGAAATTGTCTATACAGCCTTTGATCAGGGAATTACTCATTTTGATCTTGCTAATAATTACGGGCCTCCTTACGGGAGTGCTGAAGTGAATGCTGGCAGAATATTAAAAAGTCTTCCTCGTCATGAAATTATTGTTTCGAGTAAGGCCGGATATGATATGTGGCCNGGACCTTATGGGGAATGGGGGTCACGTAAGTATCTGCTAAACAGTTTGGATCAATCATTAGAGAGGCTAGATATGCAGTATATTGACCTTTTTTACAGTCATCGTTTTGATCCCGACACACCGATGGAGGAAACATTGGGAGCTCTCAATTCAGCCGTAGAACAAGGTAAGGCTCTTTACGCTGGTATTAGCAGTTACAGTACGGAGCAGACCAATAAAGCAGTCAGTATATGCAAAGAAAATGGTTGGGCTCCCATTATTATACACCAGCCAAATTATTCCATGTTCAATCGGTGGATAGAAAATAGCTTATTAGATACCGCGCAAAATAATGGAATGGGAATTATTGCTTTTTGCCCGCTATATCAGGGCCTATTAACAGACAAGTATTTGAACAGAGTACCAAAAAATTCAAGAGCGGCTAATACTGACGGCTTGATTAGAAAAGAGGAGCTAAATGAATCGATCATCGATTGTTTGTGTAAGTTGAACGAGCTGGCTAGCGCGCGCGGTCAGTCATTGGCTCAAATGGCGCTTTCATGGGTCCTTCGAGATGATAGAGTCACTTCTGCTTTGATAGGAGCAAGTTCGCCCGAACAGATCATTGAAAATTGCAAAAGTATTAGCAATTGTGAGTTTGCATCTGAAGAGACCGACAAAATTGATCGGCTCTTATCTNAAATTAATTTGCCGCCTTCTTTGTGGGCCGGTGAATCTTAGCTCACTGATTCCTCGCAGCGTGGGCATAAATGGTGCTCATGGCTACTCTCGATTAATCGCCAGCACCTGGGGCACTTTGGATGTGAGGACTTGGTAGTCATGGCCTTAGGCCCTTCCTGATCGGTAACAATTTGGAGTGAGCTGAGCATAAAAAATTCATTGACTTCNTCTGAGGTGCCCAGCAGTTCTTCAGGTGATGCGCTGCCCTCAGGCAATAAAAGCTCAACGGAGGCCTCGTAATTTGATCTGATTACTTTTTCCTGCCTCAACGGTTCAATTGATTGCTGTATAATATTTCTATAATTCAGTAATTGGTCGACCTTCTCAGTGGCTTGGCCCGGTGCATGCTCAGGATCAGGGACCGGGAATAAAGCGCAATGAATGTCGCCCGGGGAATGTCCTGCATGTTCCCATGCTTCGTCGGCAGTGTAGCAGAGTATCGGTGCCAATAAGTGGCACAAATTATCAAAAATTTTAGCCATGCAGGTCTGAGTCGCGCGTCTCCTTTGGGAATCAGGCAAATCGCAATACATTCGATCTTTAGTAATATCTATATAAATACTACTTAAGTCATTGGTGCAGAAATTGTTAATGGAATTGTAGGCTTTCCTGAACTGGAACGTATCGTAGCCGTTTTTGCACTCANTAATNACTTGATGCAAACGCTCAAGGATCCACTGATCAATGAGAGACATATCAGCATAAGAAACGTTGTCTTTTTGGTTGTCAAAATCGTCAAGGTTACCCAATAGGATTCTCAGTGTGTTCCGGATCCGTCTGTAAGTGTCTGAAGTTTGCTTGAATAGTCCTTCTCCAAAAGGGACCTCAGTTTCCCAATCTACACTAGCTACCCATAGGCGAAGTATGTCTGCTCCGAATTTAGAAACGAAGTGATCCGCTTCCATGGGTTTGACTTTTTTCTTTTTCTTTGAGTCTTTTGAATTGGCCTGGTCTGATTTAGAGACTTTTTTACCGGTGTCCTGATCGACAACGAAACCATGAGTCAGGACGGATTTATATGGTGCGCTACCTCTGGTCACCATGCTTATCATTAAGGAGCTCTGGAACCAGCCCCTGTGCTGGTCCGTGGCTTCGAGATAAAGATCAGCTGGTGAGCTCAGTTCCGGGTGCCGATCACATACGGCTAAATGGCTCGAACCAGAATCGATCCATACATCTAATGTGTCTTTGCANCGGAAAGTTCCTTCAGGAAGGGCCATCTTATCGGCCCACCAATGGTCATCTTTCTCGAACCATAGGTTCGATCCTTCTTTCTCAAGAATTTCAGCTACTTGGCGAGCAATGTCTCCATCAATGATCGGATCACCATCGATTTGATAAAAGACCGGGAGAGGCACTCCCCAGGTCCGTTGTCGAGAGATGCACCAGTCGGGCCTGGCTTCGACTGTGCCATAAATTCTGTTTCTATTTTTNTTAGGCAACCAACTTACCTTGTCTATTTCCTCTAGTGCCTCTTTGCGGAATGCGTCTATGGCAATAAAAAACTGAGGAACTGCACGGAAGATGATCGGTGTTTTAGATCTCCAGCAATGTGGATATGAGTGCTTATAATCTTCTTTACCGAGGAGTGCTTTTTCTGAATCAAGTAGGTCTATAATGAATTGGTTGGATTTTAGTACATGGTTCCCTATGAGTTCTGGTATCNCCACTTCTTCTGTGTAATTTCCCTGGTCATCGACCGGAGATAAGATGTCCAATCCTGCATCTTTGCCGACCATATAGTCATCGCCGCCGTGCCCGGGAGCAATGTGCACTGCGCCTGTTCCAGTGTCGGTATTTACAAAATCTGCAAATATGACCGGAGAATCCCGAGGCATGAACGGATGCTTGGTGATTGTTTCCGAGAATTGAATGCCGCNNAACTCGTTGTGCTTTTGAATCAGAACGAATCCTGTGGCTGAGGAGAATTTTTCAATTAAGTCTTTTGCAACGATGAGTCGCTCGGTTATCCCATCATCATTCCTGAAATCACCATCAATATAAGTTAATTGTTCATGGAGGGCTATGGCTAAATTTGCAGGAAGTGTCCATGGAGTAGTGGTCCAAATTACCAGTGACGAATCGCCTGCAAGATGACCCGACTTGATAGGAAACTTCACATAGATCGAAGTGTCAGTGACGTCTTTGTATTCAACTTCTGCCTCAGCCAAGGCTGTCTGGGCTCCGAAGCTCCACTGGACTGGTTTTTTGCTAGCATAAACTAAGTTCTTATCAATGAATTTTGCAAATGCACGAATGATGTCTGCTTCATAAGCAGGATCAAGTGTGAGGTAGGGGTTTTGCCAATCAGCCAAAACGCCTAAGCGCCGGAATGAGTTTCTNTGGATATTAATAAAATTTCTTGCAAACTCATCACATCTTCGTCTGATTTCTGCAGGTTCCAGGCCCTGAGCCTTTTCGACTACTTTGTATTCGATGGGTAATCCATGGCAGTCCCAACCGGGAATATAGGGTGTTTCCATTCCGAACATTGATTTAGATTTAATGACTAAATCTTTGAGCAGTTTGTTTAGGGCCGTTCCCATGTGTACGTCTCCATTTGCGAACGGAGGGCCGTCATGGAGAATATATTTTTCAGATTTGTCCTCCTTGCGAGAATTCTGAATTTTTNCGTAAAGTCCTATTTTATCCCATTCCTCAAGCCTCAGGGGCTCGCTTTCAACAAGTCCCGCACGCATTGGAAAATCTGTTTTAGGTAGATTTAAGGTGTCTTTGTAATTTGGTCCCTCGTCGCCCATAATATCTTAAAGAGCGCGGACATTAGCACCTGCGAATTTATGGGTCAACGAGTTCAAGGCTATTTCCCGTTGATAGAACGCGTCTAAAGGCGTAAGTTTTCNGACTTGAGCAAATAATTTAGGGTAAAAGATGGATAAACTTACTAAGGGAATTCTGGGCATCACCGTTACAGTCACTGTTATTGGGGTGGTTACCATCATGAGCTTGTTGATGAAACTCCGCGATGAAGAGGTTAAAAATGATAATTTAATCAGGCAAAATAATGAGCAAAATCAAGCTCGGCAAGATGACAGAGTAGGAGCTGTTGAGAAACAGGTCAAAGATGCATTGGCTCAACAACAAGCAGAGAACGATAAGAGAATTGCCGAGTTGAGAGAGGAGATGAAAGCGGCGTCAGATGTTGCNGCCAAAGACTTAGCGGCTGTAAAGGCTGAAAGAGCCCAATTATCAGAAACCATTGCTAATACAATAAGAGAAAAGGAAGAATCGGAAGAACTGACCCCGTTACAAAAGAAAATACGAGAGGCCCCGGCAATTGCTAAGGTCATTGACGTAAATGAGGGGCTTGGGTTTATTGTGATTAACGCGGGTTCCTCTAAGGGAATTGAGGAAGGTTCACGTTTCAATATCCGGCGTGATAAATTTATAGTGGCAGAAGTGGAGATTTATAAAGTTGAAAACGCAGATAGTTCTATTGGAAATATTGATCCAGCCAAAAAACCTCCGGGTATCAGCATCCGAAAAGGAGACGAGGTGATAGGTTATCCCATTTTTTAAAGAAACCTGAAATTTCAGGANNAGGGCAAAGTGTCAGTTATGGCATCAAGCATAGAGGCAATGCTTTCATCAGTTTCATCGCCCATGTTTGAAATACGGAAAGTNGTTCCTTTTATTTTTCCATATCCGCCATTTATTATTAATGAGTATTTATCTCTCATCGCTGNGATCCAGGACGGAACGTCGATGTTTAGATTGTTTGCGACGCAGGTGAGTGACTTGGACCGGTAACCGTCAGGCGCGAAATGCTGAAAATTATTTTGCTCTACCCAGTCGTGAACCATTGAATTTAGCCGTATATGCCGGGCGTAGCGTTCGTCCAGCCCTTCATTGAATATCTTGTTCAGCTGATGCTGAAGACCATACAAAAGTGAAATGCAGGGAGTGCTAGGGGTCATCATCTTTTCCCAATTCTTGTGGAATTCGAGGAAATCGAAATAGTAACCGCGATCAGGAGTGCTCTTGGCGCGTTCGAGGGCCNTGTCTGACACAGTGAAAAGGGCAAGACCTGGGGGAAGAGCAAGTGCTTTCTGGCTTCCAGTAAGAACAACATCAATTTNATTTTCTTTGGTGTTAATGGGAGTGGCTGAGAAAGATGATACAGTGTCAACTACNAGTAGNACATCCGGATATTTGGATACTACTTCTGCGATTTCATTCAATGGATTCATCANGCCTGTTGAAGTCTCGTTATGTACGAGTGTAACCAAATCAAATTCTCCAGAAGAGAGAGCATCATTCAAATTTGATGGTGATATAGGAGTGCCCCATTCTGCGGTCAGAGCTTCAGCTTCTACTCCGCACCTTTCTGAAACGTTTAACCATTTGTCTGAAAAGGCTCCATTGCAGCAATTTAAAACTTTTTTTTGAGTCAAGTTTCTAACTGATGCTTCCATTACACCCCATGCAGATGATGTGCTTAGATAAACCGGACCATCTGTACCGAAAAGTGCCTGTAGCTTTGGATGTATGTCCTCGTAAAGTTTNACAAAGTCATTTCCGCGATGGCCTATCATGGCCGCGCTCATGGCTGCGAACGTATCATCGGATACATTNATGGGACCGGGGTTGTAGAGTCTTACTGATTTTTGAGTCATTAATTAATGGGTATTGATGTAATTTTGATAGATGTCGCTCATCTTTGTTTTCATGCAAGCTTCGGTTCTCGTCAAATATTGATTATAGTTAGCTGTCTATTGGAANTATTTACATCAATTGAAGAAAAATTATCAGATATGATAATAGGGAGAAAGATGTGTATTTTATTTGTTTTCACTTGTTTGTGACCAATTTGAATCTATAAATATTATAATTAATCATATTCATTAATATTAACCGCAATTAATATTTAAAGTAATTCTCAAAAAAGATAATCGCTATGGCTACAGAAGACGCACCTGAGTTAATGACAGTAAAGGAAACGGCCGAGTATCTCAGGATTCCTTTGCCTACCGTTTATTATTTGGTGCAGAGGGGGCAGTTGCCGGCGATTCAGATCGGTGGACGATGGCGAATAAAGAGAAGCTTGCTTGATACTGAGGTATTGAAAAAAGAAGAGGGTGGGCAGCCAACAGTTTTGGTAATTGATGATGATCCCGCACTGCAAACACTCTTTAAGCAATTTTTGAAAAAAGCAGGGTTTGGCAGAATCGTTGTCGGATCAGGTGCTGAGGCTATTTCATATGCTGAGAAGCAGGAGTTTGATTTGGTCTTTCTTGATCTAAAGTTACCAGATATTTCGGGAGATGAATTATATGCCAAGTTAAAGTCTATCCATCCTGAACTTCCTATAGTTATTATCACTGGGTATCCTGACAGCGAGATTTTAAGTAAAATATTAGCTAGCGGGCCTGTAACGGTTATTAAGAAACCGATCGAGTTTGAGCAGTTGAACAGAACGGTTAAGATACTTGGGCATAAAGGTACTGGTCACGAAGCCACGGCCTAATGAGGATGGTCTGCTAACCTTTGCNGGCAGTCACTTTTCTTGAGGTTTGTCAGGTGTGAATCTGCAAATTTCTGTCATATTTCATTAGCAAAGATTATTTCGATGGAATTTGGAGATTTACGAGGCGTTTTGCAATATGTCCCNCAGTTCAGGGATAAGTTATTTGTTATTCATTTGGATGCCGACGTGGTAGGATCAAATAATTTTGCTAATGTGGTTCTTGACTTGGCGGTTNTGTACTCTCTTGGCATTCGTTTTGTGGTTGTGCATAGCTCGGACGAGGCGGCAAGTGATTTNAAAGGTGCGGAAATCNGAGGCGAGTTGATTTTGCATAAGGTTGAGGGAAGAGATGCGGGTTCCTCATTGGCGGAAATGATAATGAAGGATTTGACGGCTATAGGTTTGAAGGTGATGAGGGTCGAAGCTGTTNCCGGGCATGAGGGCCGGGATGATGACGGCGCAATTTATTTGTTGGGTGATGATGCTGAAAATGTCAACAAAGAGTGTCTGTGTAATTTTCTTGCAAGTAAGATGGTTCCTGTTGTTGCAGTGACTTGTTCTGATCAAAGAGATAGCAGTCCATTATTTGATTTAGATGATTTGGCCTTTGATGTAGGGAAATGCCTTAAAGCAAACAAGATAATTGTACTGACTGCGGATGATTGTATTGCTGATTTTACCGGCTCTGAGTATTCAGTCACNGAGGCTCGAGCAATGGCCGAAGAGAGGTCAGTCTTGTCTGGAAGGGTGAGCCGTTTACTTGGAAAAGCGGCCGAGGCATGCGAGGAGCTGGTTGAGAGAGTCCATGTTCTAGATGGTTTGAGAGACTATGCTATCTTGGCTGAGCTTTTTAGTAATGAAGGGGTTGGTTTGATGGTGCATCGCGATCCTTACGGTCAAATACGGCAAGCAAAAAATAGTGACGTGTCGGAGATTCTTTCAATTATTCGAGGCGCTGTCATGGAAAGTGAACTTCTTCCAAGGCACAGTGCTGATATTCTTTCATGCCTTGAGGATTATTTCATATTGGAAATTGATGGTAACGTTGTGGGCACGGTTGCGGTTCATTCAAGTGATGCTTTTTCTGAGCTTGCTTGTCTTTTTGTCAAGCGTAATCATGAGGGTGCAGGTCATGGTAAACGGCTNGTTGACCATGCTGAGGGGATCGCGGAGAGTCGCGGNGCTGACGGAATCTATGCTTTATCAACTCACGCTACCGGCTTTTTCAATAAAATTGGCTGGGAGTCTGGGGACTTGGGCAATGTGCCGGAATTGAGGGCNTCTC
This sequence comes from Verrucomicrobiales bacterium, assembly GCA_002708885.1. Lineage (GTDB taxonomy): Bacteria > Verrucomicrobiota > Verrucomicrobiia > Verrucomicrobiales > DEV007 > EC70. The sequence continues at coordinate 37,884 of PAPL01000036.1, forward strand.
AATTGGAAATGAGTGGCCGTGATTCAAAGATCTATTTTAAGGCNATTAAAGAAAGGACANTCTAAGATTAGTCTTATCTGTNCATGTGAAGAGTTCAGATCTATGAACTTTCCTCTGATTCTTTTTCTGCTTTTATAGCTTCCTCTTCTGCAGTTTCGATGGAATGCTTAAATTCGTTCTGTGCTTTTTTAAATTCACCTGAAGCTTTGCCGATACCTCTGGCAAGCTCAGGTAGTTTTTTTGCTCCAAATAACAGTAAAACCACAGCACCAATAGCTATGACTTCTGGTCCTCCAAGTGCGAATGCTATTAAGTGGTAGTTAATCATAATTAGATATTTTTGACTTAACTGTTTGATTCATTCGAATTAGTCCCTTTGGACTGATCTTCGGTGACGGCTTTTAATTCTTTTTCGGATTCTAATCTGCCTTTTTTAAGTTCTCCGCTCGCTTGTCCAATGCTCCTTGCCAGTTTAGGAATCTTTTTTGCTCCGAACAGGATAATAATAATAATCGCTAAAATTATGACTTCTTGTCCGCCCAGAAAAGCTAATAGCTGTGTAGTAATCATTTAAATTAGTTTAGTAGGATTTGAATAAGTGCGCAAAAGGAAAGTTTAGTGGTTTCTTTACATGTAAAACTAAAGAATTAGCATTTAGGGTCATGGGTACTGATTCTCTTCCTATTTATGATTCTGAAGAAGCGATTATTAAAGCTTTTTCGGCAAAAGAGTTAGTTCGGCTCGTGCTTGAAGCTCCTACAGGTTCTGGAAAATCTACTCAGATTCCTAAAATATTGCTAAATAATGAGCTAGTGGGAAAGGGGCAAGTTGTGATTTTGCAGCCTAGGCGAGTAGCCGCAAGAATGCTTGCTAGGCGAGTCGCTTATGAAATGAAGGTGCCTTTGGGAGACAAAATTGGATATCAGGTCCGTTTCGAGAAGGTTCATGGGGAAAAAACAAAGGTTCGCTTTGTGACGGAGGGCATTCTTTTAAGACAATTTCTTGATGATCCGAACTTAAGTGGTGTTGATACGATTGTATTTGATGAGTTTCACGAGAGACACATTCATACGGACGTGATGTTGGCTCTGGCTTTGAGGTTGCAGGAAAATTCCAGGCCGGATCTTAAAATTATTATCATGTCTGCAACGTTGGATTCTCAGAAAGTGGCCGAGCACCTTGGTGATTGTTTAATAGTTCGATCTGAGGGCAGGACATATCCGGTCGATGTGATCCAACTGAGAAGGGTCTCCGCAAAGGAGCCGTTGTGGGATTCGGTTGTTAATGTTTTTAAAAAGGAGATTATTAAGAAGGGAATCGAAGGTGATGTACTTATTTTCCTTCCGGGCGTTTACGATATTCGGAGAACAGTTGAGAAATTAAGAAAAGCAACCAGACTTAAGGGATTTCAGGTCTTGCCATTGTATGGTGATTTGTCGCCGCAAGATCAGGACCGCGCGCTTAATAAAAGTGAATCAAGGAAAATCGTGGTTTCCACTAATGTTGCAGAGACGTCACTTACTATTGAAGGTGTGAGGATTGTAATTGATTCGGGATTGGCTAGGATTGCAAGGTTTGATAGGGGCAGGGGGATTAATACTTTAAGGATTGAAAAGATATCCCAATATTCAGCGAGACAACGAGCAGGAAGGGCGGGTCGAACATCACCAGGCATATGTTACAGGTTATGGTCTGAAAATGACCATGCTGGGCGTGAAGTAGATCTTATGCCTGAGATTCTTAGATTGGAGTTGTCTGAAATTTTGCTACTGCTACTGGTAGCGGGCATTGATGCTGAGGCGGATTTGAATTGGCTTGATTCGCCAACTAAGGAGTCATTGGATGTAAGCTTTTCCATGCTGGCCGGTCTTGGGGCAGTTGAATTGGATACAAATAAAATAACTGAAATTGGGCGTAAAATGGCAGCGTATCCAGTTCATCCTAGATTTGCACGTATGTTAATTGAGGCATTGGAAAGTGATTGCGCTGCTGAAGCGGCATTGTGTGTGGCTTTGTGTCAAGGGAGGAGCATCTTCATTCAGAGTTCACCATCTGCATTGAATGAGTTTTGCCATTCCGATGACATTTCAGATTTCCAGCCAATGATCAGAGCATGGCTGTTTGCGTTCAGGGCGAGATTTGATTTGGCTAAATGCGATGCATATGGAATCAATGCAAGGGCAGCGCGTGAGGCGGGGGCTGTGATGGAAAGTTTACTGAATGTGGCGAAGGGGCAGGGGCATTTTGTCAATTCGTTGCGGAGTGATTGTGATGCTGAAACTTTAGCTAAGGTCCTTCTTATTGGGTTTTATGACAATCTTGCTGTGAGGATGTCGGAGGGGACTTTGTCTTGTAAATTAATTGGGGCTCGTAGGGGGAAATTAGTTAAAGGTAGCGTGGCATCTTCTGAAAAGATAATCGTGGCCGCAGAAGTCGCTGAGGTTGAGGGCAAAGATGTGAGTGTTATGATTTCAAAGGCCACTTCAATTAAGATGGACTGGTTGAAGGACGTTTTCCCTGACAAGGTTAAAGATGAAGAAGTTTGCAGATATGATGTTGCGACGAAGAGGGTGGTTGGAGCGACGGTAACTAGGTTCCTTGATCTTGAATTGCGATCTAAATCTTCACAAAAATTTCCGCTTGATCAGGCAGGATTGGTTTTAGCATGCGCCGTGATCGAGCAAAAATTAAAGCTCAAAGGGTGGAATAATAAATGTGATTCCTGGTTACGAAGGATAAATTGCGTGAGGCGATCCTGTCCAGAGTTGGGCCTTCCTGAGTTCACTGAAGAGGACCGTCGTCTTGTGATTAATGAGTTTTGTCAGGGATTAGTAAGTTATAAGGAGATTAAGGAGCGTGAGGTTTGGCCTTTTCTGAAGGTTTGGCTTTCGACTGAGCAAAGATCATTGATAAACACTTATGCTCCACAAAAAATAAAGCTCAGTAATGGGCGGGAGGTTAAAGTTATATATGGTGATGATACCCCTAAAATTTCAATTGTTTTGCAGCAACTTTATGATGTGAGTAGTGTCCCGACTATATGTAACGGTAAGGTGCCTGTTCTTGTTGAGATACTTGGACCAAATCACCGCCCAGTTCAAAGGACCGAGGATCTTGAAGGTTTTTGGGAATCAAGTTATCCGGAAATTAGAAAACAGCTAAAGGGAAGATACCCCAAGCATGAATGGCGATGATTCGTTCTTTTTTTTTGTTAGTTGCCAGTCAAGGGCTAGTGTAGAAACGTTGGGTTAATAATTTATGGATCTATTATTTTTAGTGATTGGGTTGATCGGTTTGTACTTTGGTGCCGAATGGCTGGTGAGCGGGAGTTCGCGGCTCGCTCTGAAGTTGGGAGTGTCGCCTTTAGTGATCGGTTTGACAGTGGTTGCGCTTGGCACAAGTGCTCCAGAGCTTGCTGTGTGTCTGAGTTTAAATTTGAATGGGAGCCCCGATGCTGCTGTAGGTAATATTGTAGGGTCAAATATCTGCAATATTCTTTTGATACTTGGTTTTAGCGGACTGCTCATGCCTCTTGCTATACATCGCCAAGTGTTACGTAAAGAAATGCCAATCTTATTGGTTGTTTCATTTTTGCTTGTTTGCATGTTAGTCGATCAGCGCTTGTCTCTGCTCGAGGGCTGTGCGCTTATAATTGGAATACTCGTATATGTTGCTTCTAATTTTGGACTCTTTGGCAAAGGGTCCGGTTCTGATGAGCCCGAAGAGTCAGTAAGCATTGATAAAGATAGCAGGTCATTCAGTTACCTGTTCTTTTTGATAGTATTTGGTTTAGGGTTGCTTGTGATCGGAGCTGAATGGTTCCAGAAAGGAGGAATTGGAATTGCCAAATCTTTGGGTGTTTCTGATGCAGTCATAGGGTTGACCGTACTGGCATTTGGAACGTCATTGCCAGAATTAGCCACTTCGATAGTGGCATGTATGAAGAAGCAGGGTGATCTGATTGCGGGTAACGCAATTGGGTCATCTATTTTTAATGTTCTGGCAATTCTCGGAATCACCGTCACAGTGAAGCCTATGCCTCAGGTAAGCGGAATAAAACCAGAGGATTTAATGTTTTTGGTTGGTTCCGTGATCTTTGCCGGGGTCTTAATGATGGGTAAAATGAAATTGGGCAGAATCAAAGGAGGGATTATGCTCAGCGTTTATGTTTCGTACGTAATTTTGATCGTGAATAGGTCCTAAAGATTACCTGATTCCAAAAGCTTAAGAATGGAACTCGATGGGATGCATGATTTGATAACCATTTGTAAATTCCTCTCAATTCCTTCACTTTTGCTATAGTAGATTGAGTTGGTTGCAGCTACTACGCCGATGACTGATCCGGTGATGTCGAAGACCGGTGATCCGCTGGACCCTTTAGCAAAGTCAGCAGTGATTGCTAATCTGGGAGAGCCTTTTTCTTTGCCTCCTCTTTGCTTGTAGTACCTCGATATGATTCCTCTGGACACAGTATAAAATCTTCCTTCTGGATGACTTATAACAATAACATCTGACCCGACAGGTGCTGATTTAGCGATGGGGAGGGGAGTGAAGTCATCGCCCCTGAGCTTGACGATGGCAAGGTCATCTTTTTCAGAGGACGCTACAATTTTTTCTATTGGATACAGTTCGCCCTGAATGTTCATTGCGCCGAAGGCTCCAGCTTTGGAGTTTTTCATTACGTGATAATTTGTGACGGCTAGACCGTCCTTAGTTATTATAAAGCCCCCTGCAATGTTTCCATGCCACTTTGAGCAACGGTCACATTTATAAATATTCCCCAAGCATAGCACGCCATTTTTTCGGTTTTTGTAAATTTCTGAACTGTGAAGTCCCGAGGTGGGGGCTTTTGGGAGATTGGCGTTAATCTTGTTTTGCTCTTTGAGCTGTTCGGAGATTAATGAAGCGTCGGTGGTTTTGTTTTCATCTTTCAGTTCACCTAATTTTGTTTCGAATAGGACTTTAATGATGGCATCATCGATGGGGCGGTCATTGCCGTCACTTAGTGCTTTGATCGGAAATAGGCCGATCAATAAAGTGGTAAGGAGCAGGTTTTTGTGAGGAATTCTCATATTTAATTTATTGATTTTGGGTATTTGCTTTTAAACTGTCTAATAAAAGTAAAGCGTCTTTCCAGTGAATTTCATCTTTACTGTATTTGATGTAAATATTAAGGGCTGCTATTGCTTCCTGGGTCTTGCCGAGCTTGGCCAGTGCGTATCCTCTTGGCCGATAATAATTATAGTAAGTCGGATATTCTGCGACTGCTTTTCCTGACCATTTGGCAAGTTCTTTCCAGTCCTCTCCATATTCTGCATTGATTATTCTTAGCGAATAACGATCCCTTTCTGAGGTGATTTGTGAATCCAGATACTGGAACCATCCATCGGGAATAATACTTTTATCATTCAGGCGCTTTGCTGAATCATAGACAAACCGTATGGATTGGAAATCAAGATAACGTGCTGCTGTTGTTACGCTTTGCGTAACGGAATCCTTGGCTGTTCTTTCTGCTATTTCTACTTTGTCATTTAATTCACTCATAATGAGAGCCGGCCAGCTCACATCTAGTAGATTCGATGAGAAGAGCTCCTTATCCGAAATTTCAAGTAAAGCATCTTTCAGCTCTTTAATGTTTTTATTAGCCATGAGTATTCCCAGTTTGGTGGGGATGAGAATATTTTCTAATACCGGATGCTCTAAGTCTTTCCAGGCTTCATTTATATTTACTGGTTTTCCGAGCCGGATATCACCTGACTGTGTTTGAGTTATTATTGTCGCGGCATACGTGTATGGATTCTTTCCTTTGTTTCTGTGTTTATCAAAAATCTTGAAAAGTCTTTCCCTTAATTTTGTTTCATCAGTATCTATGATTGAAGGTGAAGAGAAGAGACTGAATGATTTTTCAAGATCAGGTATGTCGCTTAGCATTCGGTTTTCAATTAATTGAAACGAAAATTTAATTTGGTCTTCATTGCGAGGCATTAGTTCGGCGAGATCGAACCAAAACCTTGGTGAGGTTTCAATTGTGGTGCTACTCAGAGCTCTATTGAGGAGTAGTTTGTATGCTTCCTCTTCACTTAGGCGTTTCAAATCCACGGAATTTTTATAATCACTGATTCCAATAATTTCATTAGGGTCCTGGTCCGGGTAATATTTTCGTATCAGTTCATGCATTGATTTGCCAAACGGAATAGACGATTTTGCCCTTTCCAGTGAATTGCCAATGGCAGATGTTAGTAATTCCTGCCTTTTTGTTAATTGGGGGGGGAGTTTCCAATTCTTTGAATCGTTAAAAATCCTTTCTGCTAAATCAAGTGACCCCAATGATAAGGATCTTTCGAATATTTGAGCGATTACAGCAAAGCTAGAGGAGTCTAGGATCTCGCCACTAATAGTTTCGTAGCATTGTGATAATGATTCGGGAGAGGATAAATCTGTGCTGGAGAATACTCCGTAGTTTTGTATTACTGAAGATATTCTAGGATTTCTCCGGTCAAGGAGCGGGTGAGTTATTGCATTTGTAATATCTCTTTTTCTGAACATTGTGATTGCATGATCCATAGAAAAAAGCAGAAGTGATTGGATTAAGGGTTTGGGGAAACGGTCGTCTGAAATTAAATCACGTAACATTTTTCTAGCATCTGAATGCTTTTCGCTACTTGAATAGATTTCCATGAATGCTCGCTGAAAAGAATCCTCTCTGAGTGGCCGGAGGTGTTCTTTGGATCCAGAAACTATCACTTGAAGTTTTAAATGCTCTTCTCGGGACAGTCTAAAAGAGGATGGGTTGGCCAGGGCTTGTTCAATGCTGGCATTTTTTAAGCGAGTATCGTTGAGTTCATCAGGTAGAGTGAACTCAAGCCATTTGGGTGAATGTGATCCTAGCCAATTTTGAACTGCTTCTGTGAATTCTTTTGTAGTGACTATGCCAGAACTGATTTCATTGAGTCTGGAAGTGAGGGTCTGATGAACTTGCTGATCTGAGCGGACTTCGGGGTCATTAACTTCTCTAGATAGTAGTTGCTTCTCTTTTGCGTAATCTTCTGTTTTTCTATAGATTTGAGCCAACGAAAGTACAGTCTGGGGCCTGTTGCTTAGTTTTTTGTTTGTATTAAGTAAATTTTCCAATGCGTCTCTTGGGCCATTCGTCTCTGTTTTTCCATTAATTGCAAGGTGGGCCCATAAGCGAATGATCGTTTCGGTAACATCATCATTATCCAGATCTTCATCCAAAAAAGTTTTGATGCTTTTGATGGCGTTGTCATGATCGTTGATTATTGAGTAGCTGATTGTTCTGTAAAGTCTGGACCGTCGATTGAATTCTTTATTGATTGTAAAAGTTTCGCGACAGATGAGCATGAGTAGCTCGTGAACGTCTTGTTGGAGGTCGTTTTGGATTTGCGGTAATAAGAAGCAAAGTGTAGTTCCTACTTCATTCAGTGCAGACGGGCACCATTTTAGAGAATGCATTAATAGATCTAATTGATCATAAAAGAGGGCCGCATCATTAGCTGCTATGGCTCGGGCTATGTTTTTTTGAATCTTTCCAGATTCAGTCAGATCCGGTATCCTTTGATCTTTTATTTTTAATTTTACTCCGGCCGCTTTACGGAGATTTAACCATTTTGGCCACCAGGATTCTGAATGTTTCCAGTACAGCTGTAACTTGTTACCATTCGAAGCCAGTCCAAGTAGTACTTCTAGGCTCATAGGAGAAGATGTGATTTTTCTTAGGTCGGGCTTAGTTTTCTTTAAAGAGATTAAAGTTTTAAAGGCTTTCCCGGGTTCATTTATTTCTAGTAGGATCAGTACTGATCTGAGAGCAAAATCGATTGGTTGGGGGTATGAGTCAATGCCGTCAAAGGTGGACTCATAAAGGGTCAGTGCGTCAGTGAAAAGTCCCTGTGACTCTTTTAGTTTTCCGAGTTCTCCAATGGCAGTGTAGCGTGCTGCTGGCGAAATTTTGGACCTTTTAAGAATTTCATCTAATATTTCTTCCTGTTTTTGAGTTTTTCCTTTCCGCTCATAATGTCTTGAGGCCAGAAAACGGCCCTCCAAATTGAAGGTGTTGTCCGGGGGAAGTTGGCTGCATGCGTTGATTAGCGCCGGGAAGAACGGTTCGACTAGTAATTTACTTTTTTCGCTCTCTTCTCTGAGATCAACTATGGCAGCGAGTTTCCACAGTCTTTCGGCATAGGCGGGGTCGTCTGGGAATTCAATTAAATATACAGCACTGTGTATGATGAATTCATCAATCCGATTGGGGCTATCAAGCTGATCTATTTTGTCTGAAAGTTTTTTAGGGGTGTCAAAATCCTCTGTTATTTTTGATAAATTAATTCCTTGGCTCAGCTTGGCCTGGACATAGGCTTTAAGGTTTCTACTGATGCGCAAACAGCTTTTTTTTAGTGCCTCATCACCTGTCTCGGGATTAAGAAGTTTATCTATTGCTTTCTTGATTGATGGTGGCGGGGATTGCGCTTCACTTTGACCTGTTAATAAGAGAACCGATAGCAGTGAGAAGACAACCGGTGCCGTCATTTTATATAATGATGGATTCAGTCGCATTGATTAATCATTAAGTTATATGTGAAAATATAGCAATATTAGGTTTCCTTTGAACTGAGCCATCGTGGAGGTTTTGCGCCGCTAATAATAATTACGATTTCGCCTTTCACGGGTTTTTGTGAAAATAATTTGGCAAGCTCTGGGGCGGTTCCTCGTTTAAATTCCTCAAATTTTTTAGTTAATTCCCGAGCCACAACAATGAGTCTCTCGGTGTCGAGGGTCGATAGGATATCAAGAGTTGACGCGATGCGATAAGGCGAATCAAAGAAAATGGATGTTTCTTTTCTTTGTAATGCTTCATGAAGCTCCTCCTTCCGTGCTTTTTTCTTTGTCGATAGGAACCCTCCAAAATAAAAACGATCAGCTGGAAATCCTGATCCGGAAAGAGCGGCTGTTACTGCTGAGGGGCCGGGCACCACTGCGACTTCGCAACCAGCTGTTGCGGCGAGATGAACGAGTCTGGATCCGGGATCGGATATTAGGGGCGTTCCAGCATCAGTTATGTAGGCCACGTTATGGCCTTTGCTCATTTGATCGATGAGTTGGGCCGTTCGTGATGCCTCATTGTGTTTGTGCAGGCTGACTCTCCTTGTTTGTATTTCATATTTGTTTAGGAGCTTTGCACTGTGTCTGGTGTCCTCACAGGCAATGACGTTTACGGCATTTAAACATTCAAGAGCCCTCGGTGAAATGTCCAACAGATTTCCGATTGGTGTGGATACTATGAAGAGTGTTCCTAGTTGGCTTTCCATTAACTTTAAAAGTAATTAGAAGCCTTCGCTTATGCGAGCTGATATTTTTTTTGCCAAATCGTCCGCGGCCCGCTGCACAGCTTGTCGTTTGGTGAGCTGAAAGTTTGAACCTAAATAGCTGGAGCTTTGCCCTTTGAGTGTTCCTTTGTCTAGCAGTTTACCAGTGATGTTGTTCTCTAGAGTAAACGCGGCTTCTATGATGAATTCAATTTCTTTTGTCCTCAAGACATTCTCCCGAGTGGCTCTTAGTTGTCTGCGAGATATTGATTTTATAGTAGTGTGTAAAGTGGCATCTGCATCGTGAAGATTAGATGTTTGATAAGCGCCACTTTGCTGTAGTGCTTTTATTGTTGCATTTGTTGCAAGTGTTTGGATACGAGGTTCGAGAGTTTCATTTTTAAATAGAGCAACATAAACTGTGCTTACTTCACTTAAGTGAGCAGGCTTATTGATTCCAAGTTTATACCCGACACATGAGTTTGTCGCAGCGACAAGAATAACAGACAGTACAATCAAATGTATTCTGGGTGATTTATTAAATGTCAAAACTAAGATCAATTAAGCGGTTATGATTGATTGAATCTGAAATCTAATTTTCAGCTGGCGGTGGCGGAAGGATTACTGGTCCTTTCTTATCATTAGGAATGGTGACTTCTTCTTTTTCAGTGACTGAGGGGACTGAGGGCTGAGTCGCCTGTTCGGGGTTAAGTTGTCCTGGCTTATTTCCTGTGAGCTCATTTTTTTTAGGAGTTCCCCTTACTGGTGCAGGTGCCTGGAAAGATGAGAGTTTTTTTAATGCATTCTTTCGAATTTCGGGATCTTTGGCCTTGGCTGCTTTTTCATAGTATATGACTGCACTTCTTAATTGGTTTTGCTTTTCATAGAACACTGCAGTTTCATAGAATTGCTTTGCTTCGATTGAGTCAAATCTTGCAAGAGCGATTTTCGCCTCTTTTGCTCTGGGGCTGTTTTCATATGCAACGATGACGTCCTCCATCGCATTCCTCGCTGAAACAATATTTGCGTGATCTCTGCTTCCCGCTTCAATTTTTTTACGAGCGATTTCCCCGATGCGGAATTGAGCTTCGGGCGATTTTGAATGGTTGGGATGTTTATCTACCATCGATTGATAAGCAGCGATGGCTTGTGAAGGCTTATCATCATTTTCATAGAGTTCCGCTATTGCGAATTGAGCCAGTGGAGCCAGTGGCGAGAAAGGAGCATTGTCTATTATGGAAGTGAACCACTCTAGAAGAACTGACTGTTGGAATTTTTTTGGTAGAAAAAAGATTTTATGGTTGGTGTTACGCTCTTGTGCAGAGCGGGCAATTTTGTATTGGGCCTGAATCGCTTTTATGTAAAGGGAGCTGGATTTATATTTGTCTACAAAATCCTGAAAAGCTTCAAAAGATTTTTTCAGTTTTCCTTTTTTCATTAAATGTTCCGCCAGTTTGTATTGGCTTGTTGGCGCAGATGAGGTGAATGGATAATTTTTTATGATGTATTGGTATTGAGTAGCGGCCTTGGCATCCAATCCTTTTTTCTCATAGGTTAAGGCCTGGTCTAATTTTCTTTTAGCAAGCGGTTCTTGTGTCTTGAGTTTCTCTTTGGTAGGAACTTTTGAAAGATCCCTCTTGAAGTAGTCCAGAATTTTTGCATCGGATTGAGTTGCGGAGAATGGGAAGAGAAATGAATAAACCAAAAAAAGAATTGGCAGATAACTTCTGGTCATTCTTCATCGTATTTGAATCATTGAACAAAATCAAGGTAGAGAAGTGATCAGATTTTGCTCAAATATGAGTATTATGAGCGTTGATTTATGATCTGTTCATTACAAAATTTTTAATTAAGGCGTCAGCATCAAGTGTTTTCGTTGTAATGGGTGAAGTCACAGCATTTGCGTTTTGACATAATTAAACTAAAGATCTTCTAGCTGAGAGTGGTTCATTGATGTGAAAAAAAGACAATTTGTTGATCATATACGTATCTACGTAAGGGCAGGTGACGGGGGTAATGGTATAGTTCATTTCCGGAGGGAGAAGTATGTACCAAAGGGTGGTCCTGATGGTGGAGATGGAGGTGATGGTGGAGACGTTGTTCTGAAAGTTGCTTCAGATACAGACAATCTGACTCATTTGTTTTTTAAATCACGGTTAATAGCAAAGTCAGGTGATCATGGCCAGGGAAGAGAAAAGCACGGCAAGTCAGGGAAGGAGCTTGTTGTTAGAGTGCCTCCAGGAACGCTAGTTTATGAGTCCATGGAAGCAGGAGTTTCGATAGAGGAATTAAAGGCTCAGAGTGAACCCATTGCAGATCTGACAATGGATGGTGATAGATTTGTTATAGCCAAAGGGGGAAAAGGAGGGAAGGGGAATGTGCATTTTAAATCCTCAACCAATCAAACCCCTCAGGAGCATACTCTTGGTGAAAGGGGCGGAGAAGGTTTCTATTATTTGGAATTGCGGCAGATCGCTGATGGAGGGTTTGTTGGTTTTCCGAACGCGGGTAAATCTAGCCTGCTAAGTGTTTTATCAGCAGCAAAGCCCAAAGTTGCTAACTACCCATTCACGACGCTTCAGCCGTCAGTGGGTGTAGTTCAATTTAATAGCATGATGCGTGCTACTTTGGCAGATATTCCAGGGATCATTGAGGGCGCTCATGAAAATGTAGGCCTTGGCCATGATTTTTTGCGTCATATTATGCGATGTAAGTTACTGATTTTTGTTGTCGATATTGCGGGAGTTGATATGAGGGACCCGATCGAAGATGTTCAAACTTTAAGGAAAGAGATTAAGCTTTATAGCGATGAGCTTGCTTCGAGGGACTGGATGATTATAGCGAATAAAATGGACATAGATGGGGCCTCGGTGAATTTTGAATTTTTAAGATCTAGGTTTCCGAAAATAGAAACTATAGGTTTGTCGGCACTTACCGGTGAAGGAGTTGAAGTTCTCAAAAAGAGATTAGAAAAATTGATAGGAAAAGAGGTCAGCTAGAAAGAGCCATTCCTATTACACCGGCAACGGCGAAGGTTCCTCCGATAACTGAAAGAAAAGTTGGCCTGTCTTTTTCAAATGCGAAAGCCAAAGGGATTAACAGTATTGGGCTAGTAGCAACAATTGCCATGGATTCACCGCTAGTCATTGTCATTAGGGAGGCTTGAAAGTAACTGACTCCGATCACTGGGCCGAATAATGACGCAAGGATTAACCAATGAAAGGGCTTCTTTTTGATGGGGGAGCGAGTTTCATGACGGCCTCTAAGTCTTCTGTAAACAAATATGATTAAAAGTAACACAAAGCCTGCAAAGACTCTCTGGAAGGCTTGGCTCGTGCCTCCAATGTTAAGATTACTGTAATCTGCAATGGTATTTGCGTGACGACTGATAGATGCTCCCATTCCTTGGCCCAGTCCCGCAATTACGGCCGCGAGGATTCCTATTTTATATGAATTGGCACTGATCGATCTGAGATTTTTTGGATAGAGGGCTATGAAAAGGCCAGCAAATATAAAACAAATATAGATAATATTTTCTTTCTTGATCGAATCACCTAGCCATATCGAGTCTGATAAAGCTCCTACTAAGGTTGCGGTGCAAAAATTAATTAAAATTGTCAATCTTGAGCCGATCTTCGAGAGGGCCAAGAAAAGAGCAATATCGCCGATGCCAAATCCGACTATGCCGCTGAAAATTAACCACATAGACGCTTCAGGATGGAAGCTACGAGGCTCAATGATAAGTGTGGCAATCCCTAATAGTAATGTAGCAATTAGAAGCCTGATCAGATTCGCGGTGATTTGATCCATTAGTCGCGAGACTTTTGTGTTACAAATAGCTGAAAAGGCAAATAAGAAAGCAGTTATAATGGCAAAACTCATCAGTTATACATCATTGTAATTAAGGATTAGCGGAAATGAACTCTTTATGATAGGGAAGTTTAGTTTTAGACGTATAGAGTAAGGAGATATACAAATATTAAAATATGAATGTTGGTGATCAAAGCTCACAGAATAAGGTGTGGTTTAATGGGAGCATAGTGGCGGAGGAGGATGCTGGAGTTTCTCCCTTTGATCATGGTCTTTTGACCGGAGATGGTGTTTTTGAAACTTTAATTTCTTATGATGGCAATAGACCTTTCGCTTTTACTCGGCACTACGAGCGTTTAAAGGGTTCTGCTCGCCCATTTGGCTTAAATGTACCTGACGCTGATCTTTTAAATGCTGCATGCGGGGAGGTTCTGGCGTTAAATGGCTCTGGTCCAGCTCGAATTAGAATCACTATTACTGCGGGAAGGGCTCCGTTAGGTTCAGAGAAGGGAGATTCTTCCGAAAATGTTATTGTGGCATCTTCAGAAGCGCCTGAACAACCGCGACATAGTAAAGTTATTACTGTTCCTTTCGCTAGAAATGAGCGAGGTGCTTTAGTAGGTCTTAAGACAACTTCCTATGGTGAAAATGTTGTGGCGTTGGCGCTTGCTCATTCTGAGGGCGCTAGGGAGGCTGTTTTCGGTAATGTTGCAGGTAATTTATGCGAAGGGTCAGGTAGTAACATTTTTGTTCTCTGTGACGGAAAGCTGATAACGCCACCACTTTCTTCGGGATGTTTAGCTGGAGTCACACGAGCGCTTACTCTTGAAATTTGTAATAGGATTGGAATTACTGTTAATCAGATTGATTTTTCTGTGAGTGATCTGGAAAATGTTGATTCTGCCTTTTTGACTTCGACATTGAGGCAAATTCAGCCAATTTCGGCAGTTAATGGGATGTTGTTGGGTGAGGTGGAGAGTGAAGTCTACTTAAAGATAAAAAGAGAGTTTGATCAGTTAATAGAAAATGAGATTGACCCTTAGTCTAGGTTTTCAGTTTTAGTGTTTGTCTTAAAGAACATGAAGATTATTAGCATTCCTATAGAGGAAAGAATTGAGCCTGCATAAATGACTTCTTTTGGGCTGTAAGCTCGAGCTATCTCACCTGCAATTATAAATCCAAGGAGACGGGACGGGACAGTTATAAGAATTGTGAATGCGCCCTGAATTGAATTTCGAAATCCTGTACCTGAAACTTGGTCGAGATACATTATTGGAAGAACAAACATTGAAAGGATTTCTAATCCATGGAAGAGCTGGATTATTAAGGCGGTTTTTAACGTAGGGAACGTTGCGAGAATTGCCAGCCTGATAGCCATTGAGGCTAGTCCGATAGCCATGACGCCACGGAATCCTAGCCATCTTCTTAGTGTTTTAACGTTTAGAATATAAATGATTTCAATAGCAACACCTATTGAGGTGATTGCCGTGATGTAATTGTTCTGGATTCCTATTGATTCCTTAAAGAAAACAGAGAGGTATGGGTAGTAGCAATTTGCGGCGGTGTAGGAAAAGAAGATGCCTATGCAGAAAGGTATTAGTTTTGGCGATAAAAGGACACGAAAAGCCTCGGTAGTTGGTTTTTTTACCCCGGTCTTTTCGGAAGAGGCGGGAGCTTGCATCAAGTAAGTGGCAAGGAAGGACAGGAAGCAGAATGTGACTGCGCACCAAAGCGAATTGGTTATATTTTTTTCACCGCTCAGAGTGAAAAATAAAATTCCACTAGGAGCGATGAATCCTATGGACCCCCAAGTTCTAATTTTCTGATACTCCAGCCCTTTATCTCCGAGCTTTTGTAATTGTTCGCTGTGGTTGAAAAAGTATCCATCGAGAAGCGGCAAAGTTGGTATGAACGCTATGCTGTAAATGGTCCAGCTGATTGTCACATGCAACGGATCATTTAAATAGTAAACGGCAATGAGTGAGCCCGCAGTAATAGAGAAGATAAATCTAAGGATTTTCCGTGAATCAATTGACTTGTCTGCCAGATAAGTCATCAGGGCAGGAGTGAAAAGCATTCCTATACTCGATATACTAAGAGTGAGAGCGATTTGTCTTGGACTGAAATTTTTTGCCTCCTTTAGCAGGAGAGCCATCAAGGGTGCTATACTGCCGAGGGCAGCGTAACTCAAAAAGAATTGGATTTTGAGTGGGTAAAGATTCATAGGAGAATCCTAAGCGACACGATTGGAGGGGTCTCCTGAGAGGAATGTCCTTATATTTTCTATTACACCCTCTAGGAGACGTTTTCTTGATTCCAATGAAATCCAGGCGATGTGAGGGCTGATTAGTAGGTTTGGAATAGAATCGTCCATCAAAGGGTGATTGTTTTCTGGTGGTTCCGTTGAGAGTACATCGAGTGCTGCTCCAGCGATTGTTCCGTTCCTGAGGGCCGAAGCTAGGTCAGGTTCATTGACTAAGCCTCCTCTACTTGTATTTATGAGGTACGATGTAGATTTCATCTGGCTTAGAGTGGTTGAGTTGATTATATGTTCGTTTTCTTTGGTCAGTGGACAGTGTAGGCTTATGACGTCGCTTTGTGAAAAGAAGTCATCCTTTGTGATTCTTGGCCATTCTGGATGAGTTGATGAGGTTGAATTGGCTCTTGAAAGTATTTGGATGCGCATGCCCATTTTTTCACAAATTTCCCCCACTAGAGATCCTATATTTCCGGTACCGGCGATTCCCATGACCTTGCCATTTAACTCCGTGACTGGATGAGCTAATCTGGTGAATATAGGGCTCTCTGGCCAAGAGTTCTTTTCACTTAGGTATTTATGAGTGTTGCCGCAAAGGTTGAGGAGTAATGCGAGTGTGTGTTGAGCAACGATTGGTGTTGAGTAATTTGCCACATTACAGACAGTGATTCCATTTTCCTTTGCTGCGTTAAGGTCAATATTGTTGACGCCGGTTGCGCAAACAACGATCAGTTTTAGGGCCGTCGATTTTACGATGGTTGAGGAGTCAATATTGACCTTGTTGGTAATTATAATTTTGGAGTCAGCTATGTTCGATAATATTTCTTGTTCATTCGTTGTTTGATAAAATGTGCAATCACCAAATTCATTTAGTGGGCTAAGGTCAAGATCACCAGGGTCCATGGTGGACGAATCNAGGAATGTGATTTTTGGCTTATTTTTCATTTTATGATCTGGATTTGCAGTTGATTATGGTTAGATTTGTTGATGTGTCAGATGAAGAAAACACATTATCAGTGGTTGCCCTTCAATGGAGGAAGAAAATTGTAGTTGGNATTGGGGCCNTTGGTGTTGCTTTGGGGGCATTTGGCGCTCATGCGCTGAAGGCGGTTCTAGAGGGAAACGGAAACATTGATATTTGGAAAACCGCTGTTTTTTATCATTTAATACATGCATTGGTTTTATTGGTAATTACTTTTTCCCTGAAGAAATTCAATNATCTTTCATGGTTTTGTTTTGTTGGCGGGATATTGTTTTTTAGTGGTAGCCTATATTTATTGGCTTTATATCAGCTTTCTTATCTTGGTCCCGTTACACCTTTGGGNGGTTTGATGTTAATTTGCGGTTGGCTTTTCTTGATTAGGTCTTAGCTAATTATGATGAGTCTTTACTGAGAGTCATTACGCATTCTAGATGCTTTGTTTGCGGGAACAGGTCAAATGGCATTACCCTTTTCAGGTGATATCCTGATTTTAAAAATAATTTTAAATCTCTCATTTGAGTCGCTGGATTACATGAAACGTATATCACCGTGACTGGTGAGAATACGAAAAGTTGATTTAAGAAATCTTCACTACAACCTTTTCGTGGAGGGTCAATGACGACGGTTGTGTCATTTCCTTCAATATCGACGTTTTTGAATAGGTCTTCAACTTTTCCAGCCAAGAATGATGCGTTTGAGATCTTGTTTAACTCCGCATTGTATTTGGCCCATCTGATTGAATGTACAGAAACTTCAATGCCAATGACTTTCTCAAATTCAGGAGAAGCTGTCAGTGCAAAAAGGCCAGCTCCACAATAAGCATCAACGAGAAATTTTTGTCTATAAGACTTTGCTTCTTCCCTAACGTAGCTGGTGAAATCCTCTAGTATCGAGGCGTTGTTTTGGAAGAAACTTCCCGCAGGGAAATGGAATTCTAAAGNGCCTACTTTTTCGANTGCTATTGAGTCGGGTTCTGTATGAATCTTATTANTTGAGTCGACTCTGATGAGGAGAGTTGATCCNCTTTTATAATTGCTTGGATTATCGATGACTGTTCCCCTGATCTGATTTAGGTTGTCATTAATGGTTTCATGGGCAATGGGGCAATTATCAACGTCAACCAATGATCGCCTGCCGTGTTGCTGAAAGCCGATCGGGCCCACTGTTCCGTTCTTTGGTTTGTTAAAGTGTGGCGTCAATTTTGTTCGGTAAGAATATTTTTTAGGGGACTGAGTGACTTCATCAACACTGAAGGTAATTCCTGCCATGTGAACGAGCAGTTCTTCGACCTGTTTCTTTTTCCATTTTAACTGTTCGTAATATTCTAGGTGTTGATACTGACAGCCTCCGCATGAGCCAAAAATCTTACATTTCGGCTTAACTCTTTCAGGTGAAGGTAAAAGAACCTCCACAAGATCAGCTTCACTGTAATTTTTTTGGTTGCGGTAAATTCGAGCGATGATCGTTTCGCCGGGCACGCAGAAGGGAACCAAGACAACCCAGTTGTCGTCTGTCCTTGCAACGCCTTGCCCCATATTTGTTAGGCCCGTGATTTCAACTCTTATTTCTTCGTGATATTCAAATGGTCCCGATTTAAATCCATTTCTATTTTTGGGACTGTTCTGGGACATGAATGTAATATTTTTTAATGAAGTTGATCTTAGTTTGTGTAATATTTAACTTAGATGTATTTCCCTAAATATTTTTATCTTTTAATGGGTATTTGCGTGATCATCTCCATTGGGGTAGTCATTTTTTTCGCCAAAAGGCACCGAAATCCCAAATTAAGACCTAAGAAAGGCGAAGTATTATTGGTGGCAATTATTTTGTTCATGGGTTCGGGATTTTTTTCCCATTTCACAGCGGAGCTTTTAACGACGGACTTTGATGAGGAAAGAATCAAAAATAAAATGAAAGCAGCGCAGGCTCGTGGATTAAGTGACCCTGGAGGATCAGGGGTGAGACCTGACAGAGTGAATGAGCAGGGGGTCGAGGGGGCAGCTGCTGTTGATTTGCCTTCAGATGCACCTGATGAAATTAAGGAAATACTTCAAGATTAATTGATTTAGGTTCTCCTTTCTTTGAAAAACTTTCTTAATGAGAGAGCCGCGTTAGGCTCATTGTTAGTGCTAAGAGTAATTTTATCGACACCATTACTTTCAAAGATTTGATCAAGATTTGTTTGCCACATGATTCGGTTGCGTAAGTAGGTCTGACGAATGCTTTCTGAGTTCGTGTTTACGGTTTGGGTTATTCCGCTTTCAGGATCGGTCAAACGAACTTTACCCGCTTTGGGGAGTTCGTTTTCGGCTGGGTCAATTAATTGAATTGCGATTATGTCATTCTTTGACGAAGAGATTTTCAAAGGCTTCTCGAAGTCATTACATAAAAAATCTGATGCAAGTAAAATTAAGGATTTGCGAGCCTGATGATTGAGCAAAAACTCAAGGGCGCATCCTGGGTTGCTGTTTGTGTTTTTGTGGGGATAAAGAAGTGTTTCTCTAAGAATTCTCATGCAGTTAGCGGTGCCTTTTTTTGCAGAAGAGAAATAATCAACTATGTCGCTGAAGAGTATCAGTCCTACCTTGTCTCCATTTTTTGCTGCGCTTAGGGTGAATATTGCGGAAATGATCGCAGCTATTTTTCTTTTGCTGAAGTTGACGCTTCCGTAATTTGATGAGGCGCTAATATCAATTGCAATGTAAATGTTTAATTCACGCCTTTCGATGAACTGTTTAACATATGGCTCAGCAGTTCTGGCAGTAGTGTTCCAATCAATGGATCTCACATCGTCACCGTGTATATATTCTCGTAGATCGTGAAAATCTATGCCTCTGCCTTTAAATGAACTGCGATATTCTCCACTGAATTCATTTGCGACCATGCCTCTAGCTCGGACTTCAATTCGTCGTGCCTCCCGTAATATCTCAGAGATTTCGTCCATTTAATTAGGGGACGGGAACGCTTTCCAGTATCTGGCTGACTATTTGATCGGTGGAGATTTGCTCTGCCTCAGCTTCATACGTCAGTAAAATTCTGTGCCTAAGTATTTCCGGTGCGACTTTTTTGACGTCAGTGGGCGTAACGAACCCTCTGCCCTGGATGAAGGCGTTTGCTTTGGAGGCAAGTGTTAAGTTTATGGTTGCTCTAGGAGAGGCGCCGCACCTAATGTATGGGGCAATTTCATTGTTGATTTTTGAAGGTTCTCTNGTGGAAACAACTAATGAAATGATATAGTCTTTGATGCTGTCGTCGACATAAATAGAATCGCAAACACTTCGAGATTNAGCTACCTGTTCCTTTGTGAGTATTTGATCCGTTGTTAAATTTGTGTTTGAATGGCCCATCAGTTCGAGAATTAATCTTTCCTCTTCAGGTTTCGGATAATTGATTATTACTTTTAATAGGAAGCGATCGAGTTGAGCTTCAGGCAATTGATAAGTTCCTTCTTGATCTAGTGGGTTTTGGGTAGCCATTACCAGAAAAGGNTCGGGCAATTTATATGACGTCTCACCAATAGTGACCTGNCGTTCTTGCATTGCTTCTAATAGTGCGCTTTGAACCTTTGCGGGTGCTCTGTTGATTTCGTCAGCAAGTAAGAGATTAGTGAAAACTGGTCCCAGTCTTGGTGTAAAGTCGCCATTTTGAGGGCTGTAAATCAGAGTTCCGATAACATCCGCTGGTAGTAAGTCCGGAGTAAATTGTATCCTTTTAAATTCAGCGTTNAGGCATCCTGCAAGGGCATTAATTGTTAATGTTTTGGCGAGGCCAGGTACCCCCTCGATTAGTAAGTGCCCTTTAGTTAGTAGGCCTATTATTAAACTATCTACTAGAGAATGCTGGCCAATTAGCACTCTACCCATTTCTTCTTTNAGTGGGGCAATCCATTGGCTAGACCGTTCAACTTGGGATGTGATTTCAATTGTATCAACTGACATCAATTTGGATAAGAGGGGGTTAAGTTGTTTGAACTATTTCTTCTGAGGATATTTTACTGTTGATCTTCTGTTCCCATATGTAGCGCTGAAAGAGAACTTTAATCGATGCNGTAAGAGGCACCGCAAGTAATGCGCCAAGGATTCCTCCGATTATNAAAGACCAGCACAGAACGGAAAAGATCACAGTTAAAGGATGCAAGCCAACCGATTCGCCAACTATTTTTGGCTGAATGACAAGACCNTCAAATTGTTGTACCGCGATGAATACTCCCAATACGACAATGGCGGACGGGCCATCTTGTTGAGCCATAGCAATGAGTAATGCGGGGATCGCAGTTAAGATAAAACCAACAAAAGGAATTACNCCAAGTATGGCCAGAGAGACTCCTATAATTAATGCGTAATCAAGACCTAGAATTAGTAAGATTATTCCGGTAAGAGCCCCATCAATGAAGCTAACTACGACTTGTCCCCTAAAATAGGCAACCAANTATACGTTGATTTCCTTAACGACGCTCACAATTTCATCTTTGAATGATGAGTCTTTTAGAGGGATGTATTTGTCCCAATATCGTTCTATGAAAGCTGAGTCTCTGAGGAAGAAAAATAAATAAACGGGAATGAGGAAGAATCCGACAAGATAACCTAGCACGCCTATAAATCCATTCGCGGCTTTCCCAACAAAGTTAAGCAATGATGTGGTCGTTTCAGGGCTATTGGCCCATTGGATGAATTTTTTCCATAATTGGCTTTCTTCCTTTGCCGCTTCACCTGAAGTGGATTGATCTTTGTCGGTNGAGCCAAAAATATCCTCAAGAGAAGCTAAACTGCTATTGAATTTGCTTAATTGCTTTTGAGCNCCTTCAATAATCTCTGCTTTCTTTTCAAATAACTGGCCAAGTTCATGGGATGCGGGNACTATTATCGATAAGGCGATGAGNAGGCCAATAATAGAAGTNATGGTAAAAACAATAAGTATTGCCCAAGTCCGATTATTCTTAACATTCTTAAGTANTTTTTTTCTAGTCCAATTTACTATAGGNGCGAGGAGATATGATAGTATTGCNGCAANGGCTAAAGGGACAAGTACCGGTTGCAGAACACTTAATATTTTGCCGAGGACAGTAATGGTGCTTACTAANAAGACAGCAATAATGCACATTGAAATGCCGGTAATGGCTTTCCATAGAGTGCGCTTTTGAAAAGGTGAAGGAGAATCTGAAGATTCCTTTTTATTTGCTGTTTCCATTAATTGGTAGATCGATAAGTTAACAGTCTTTTCAGTGATTAGGAATTGAAAATTTAGTATTATCCGCCGGCTGCGACTTGGATTATTTCAATAATGCCGCCATCTGTAATTTTTGCCGATGAGAATTCACTTTTTCTAAGTGCTGTGCCGTTAAGTTCAACAAGGACCGGAACGGCTATTAAATTGAGGTCGGATAACAATTCNTTAACTGATATAGGCTCTTGATATGAGGTGTTTTTNCTTCCATTTAGAATAATTGTCATCGTTTNAANTGTGCAAAAAGATGCACTTAATTATTACAGAGTATTGACTGGTCCCAATCTTTCCATACCGGATCGAGTCCGTTCTCAACAAGCATATTGCATATTTCTTCTGGGCTGCGGTCATCATTTATTTCAAACTGCTCAGTCGCTGATTGAGAGGAGCACGGTAAATTTATATTATTATCATCATNGATGTCGATGCGCCTTCCTCTGACTGTGTANTGGATGTCATCAGTTCCTTCTCCTGTATATCCTCCTGGCTCAGTGTGGCTTCCNGCGCTCATTGATGTGATTCCAAGTTTGCATAGATTGTTTCNCAGANCCTTTGATTCACGTGTGCTTAAGATGATGCCGACTTCAGGAAATGTTATGCGGAATGCAAAGATGAGTTGAAGGAAGTCCTTATCAGTCAGGTTGTGTGCGGGGTTGAAACCGCCCGCGGCCGGCCGGATCCTGGGGAAGCTTACAGTGTAGTTAGCTTTCCAGCAGTTACGCTGGAGGTAGGCCAGGTGTGANGCTAAGGCCAGCGCTTCGGTTTTCCACTCGCTCAGACCAAATAAGGCTCCAATTCCTATTTTGCGAAACCCTCCTTCATATGCTCTCTCGGGACATTCGAGCCTCCAATTGAAATTCTTTTTCGGCCCGCTGGTGTGAAGCTGGTTATAAGTGNCTCGGTCGTAAGTCTCTTGATAAACGACGAGGCTTTCGCATCCTGCAATGACCATCCTTTCATATTCAGGCGTTTCCATTGGCCCGACTTCTAGAGCAATTGATGGGATNAGATTTCGGATTTCTTTTATGCATTCTTCTAAATAACCATCTGAAACGAATTTTGGATGTTCGCCAGCAACGAGTAGCAGGCTCCTGAACCCTAATGAGTGTAAGTGAACCGCTTCTGCAACGACCTGTNCTTTTTTCAGGGTGACCCTTAGTATTTGGTTGCTTCGGGAGAATCCGCAATACGTGCAATTATTTATACATTCATTTGATAGGTACAGAGGTGCGAATAGTCGCATCGTGTAGCCGAAGTGCTGCCTGGTTATGCTTGATGATAGGTGAGCAAGCTTTTCAAGCTCTTTGTCGCTTATAGGTTGTAAAAGCCCTTNAAATTTTTGCATTAAAGGGGTTGGACAATTGGTTTGATTGTCGAAAGTATTTACAAAACTCATCGNTATTCTAAAAACTTAAGCTTTNCTGATCTGACTCGCAAGTCAGTGAAGGCTTGCTAGTTTGAAATCTTAGGATTAATTCATGNTTAATGACATCATCTGAAAAGATAATTTGCAGAGTGGCTTTTTGGTATTACCGGAGAATGGCTCTTATGTTGCTACTGACTTTTGGGGGCGGTGCATGGTTCTTTTATGATGGAAAATTCGCATGGCCAGCAAAGAACTTAGTGTATTTTGCTAAAGAAGCTTTTGATGCAGGGGGGCAAGGAAAGAGCTGGAGCGAATTTAGTGATGATATATTGAAGAGGAAGCAGGTTTCAGCCATTGCTGATGAGTCAATCGAATTACTGCAGAAAGCGCATTCTGACGGAAGAAAGGATCCGACTTGGCTGGAATTTTCAAAATCAGCAAAAGGTAAAAGTGTTTTAAAGAAGATCAAAGAA
>PAPL01000037.1 GCA_002708885.1 Verrucomicrobiales bacterium
TCGAGGTGAAATTGTCGCTCCTCGCTAATCCTCGAAATCTTGAATGAGCTGCGTCTGATCCAATGGCGCGACACCGCCAGCTCGCAAATCGGGCGACCTGCCTAGACTATGACATCGCCGAGGGCTCACTCCTCCGGCAGGGGTACCTCAATATCCATCAAGGGCGCATATTGCTGGGCGCCGAAAATATCCGGATCGCCGGGACTGCCGCTGGGGCGGGTGCGATAAAAGGTGAATTTGATAGCAAGGCCGGGGGAGAATTCCACAAAATCGGAGATACGCCCTTCCTCAATACTATAGAGGCGGGCAACCGAGCTTCGGCTCAAAACGCCGCTGTTGCGGACCAAGTCGAAATCGGCTTGATCTCGAAAGATAATATCGAAGGTAATCTTATCGACGCCGGCATTCTTCGAGCGGATGGTTTTGGCAATATCCACCAGTTTTTTTGAGGAATTGACAATGCTCACGGCTCAAACTCCGGATTCGGTCATATGGCAGGGGAACAGCTCAAGCGGATCGTCCACGGCCACGGTGTGGTTGACAGTCCAGATGTAGGCCGGGCTGGCGCGCAGAACCTCATCTAAGGTAAACGACACGGAACCGGCTGTGCCCTTCACATCGGGGAGGCGCGCGTAAAACAATTGGCGGGTGCCGGTCATGCAGAGTTCTTCGGCCATCTCATAGGTCGGGGCAACGGCTTGCACCACCACGCAAAGCTCATGGCTCTGCGTTTCTTTGACCGGCTCGGTATCACCCATGACGCCGTTTTTGCCATAAATATTGTAGTGGAGCTCGTAACCGTCTTTACCAAATCGGGCGCGAACTTGCTCTTTTGCCCACTCAATGACTTGATCCACATGTTTCACCGTATAGGGATCACGAATACCGGCCATGCCAATGTAGCGTTCGCCGAGCTTGCCCGCCCCTTCTAATTTGACCCGAATTTCCTCAGAGGGAATAAAATCTGCACCATTGATACGTGTGGTTTTTTCAGCCACCTGCTCGTAATTGCAGTTCGTCATGTCGAGCAAGCCACCGGCGACGAACTCATGATACGGATTTGAGCGTTCATACATGGCATGGCCGGCAACGCTGGCGACCGTGCAGCGTTGTGCCGGGCTCATGGCGGTCACAAGCACTTCACCGGTATCTGTAACCTCTCCCATGACGGTTTCTTTACCCCCGTAGGGCTCGGCGCAGAACGAAGCGCATTCCAGCACTTTTCCGAGATAATAACTTTCCGACAGGCCGTGCCCGCGCGACATGGCGGCAGCGGCAAAAATCGCACTGTCCGAGCTACGGCCGCCGATAATCACGTCGGCCCCTTGCTCAAGCAAATTAATGAACGGATGTGCGCCTGCCATGGCGACGATGCGTTCAGTGCCGTCCAATTGCTCTTCGGTGAGCGGGTCTCGGCCGTCCAAACCGAGAACGGGGCTGTCGTTATTCAATTTGGTCCGCAGGTACGCGTGCTCGACTTCGGAATAAAAGTAACCCAGTTTGAAGCGCGGCAGGTTATGTTTTTCCGCCAAAGCCTTGATCATGGCAACGAAGAGGTCGACCCGGCTGTTGGTGCCGGTATCGCCGGCCGANCCGATGATCATGGGCACGCCAAGCTTGCGCGCNGCCAGCAGCATTTCTTCCAAGTCATGTTCCTGCCACTGCTCGGGGCTGGTCGAGGTGTCGGTGCCGAGCGGTACCGGCCCGACATCATCACTGCCGGAATCGGCGGCAATAAAGTCCGGTTTTTCGGCAACGCCCAGATGAAAGCTTTCCGGCTTTAGTGGNGCAAANCCGAGATGCCCGTTGGGACAAATTATGCGGGTGGACCCCATGAGCGTGGTATCTCCAACTATCTTATTCTTTGGAACCTGATATGCATTCATCATGCCAGTCGTCCGAGGTCTGTGAAAACCGCAGNAATACGGGAGCCTCGGTNTATTCTAACACNCGTTGGCGACAGTTCGGAGTGCAAANTACTCCGGTGCGCGTGCATCGCACGCAACGGCGGATCAGAAGCCGAGTTTTTTCATCTGGTGGCGCAAAGCATGACGCGATATGCCGAGCGCTCGCGCCGCTTGCGAGACGCCGCCCTGCGAGGCTAAGGCTTGCGCAACCATGCGACGCTGAAAGGCGCGGGTTCGAGAGTGGAAATCGCGCTGACCCTCGGCGTCGGCATCGTTGGGGGTCTCATGACCCTGATCGAGCGGGGAGGCCCCGCCCTCNACCTCGCGCATGATGCGCGGCGGAATATGGCTGACCAGAACTTTCTTGCCAGCCTCCAGAATGAAGATGCGTTCCAATAAGTTTTCTAGTTCCCGCACGTTGCCAGGCCAATGGTAGGCAAGGAAGATATCGCGCACCGCCGGTTCAATCTCCCGGATTGAGCGTCCGTAACGGGCATTAAAACGGCGCATGAAATACTCCGTCAGCACCATGACGTCATCACCGCGATCACGNAGGGGGGGNACGTTGATGGANACCACCTGCAAACGATAATAGAGATCGTCCCGAAACCGTCCGGCCCGCACCTCACCTGAGAGAATGCGGTTAGTTGCGGCAATAAAACGCACATCAACCTTCTTCGATTTGACTGCCCCGACCCGGCGGAATTCTTGAGTGTCCAACAGGCTCAGAAGTTTGGCCTGTAGAACGTGNTCAAACTCNCGAATNTCATCAAGAAATATACTNCCGCCGTCAGCGGCTTCCACCAAGCCTGTTTTCTTGGANTGTGCCCCGGTAAAGGCGCCTTTTTCAAATCCGAACAGTTCGCTTTCAATAAGGTTGGNCGGGATGGCAGCGCAGTTGACGTCAATGAAATCAGCCGTCGCCCGGTCGCTTTCTTCATGAAGCATCCGCGCCACCACTCCCTTGCCGGTGCCCGTCTCTCCATAAATCAAAATGATCNGAGCCGGACTTTTGGCGACCCGCGACACCAGCCGCCGCGTTTCCAGCATGCTCGGGTGTTCACCAATTATTTCCCCCTGATAGGCCAAGGGCAGCTCCTGTTTTATTGTCGTACGGATTTTAAAATGCGTACGTTTCCCATGTGTCCGTGCAGGGGTTTCCTGGACAAAAGTATAGCCTGCGTGAAGCACACGCAAACATTGTCGNCGAGATGGTCTCCGAACCATCAGCCTTGCCGTGTCGGCACAAGGCAGGTGACCGGGTGGAACGATCCGTCATTTCGTGCGCCGCCATTAACTCGGCCACATCATTAATCGTCGGCTTTGTTGCTCTCGTCTCCTTCAACCAGCGATCAATGCGCGCTAAGCGACCTCGTGAGTGGGCGTCANCTTGGCCACCCGCTCCGGTNTGGCTCTGTCGGAATTCCGGGTCCAAAAAATGGTTGGTATGGCCGACACCAGCAGGAGCAGANACGTAAACNTCCCCCCGATCGCTGCTCAATTCTACAATGGCAGCTTTTCCCGTGGCATCCATNAGCGTCAACGAGCCTCCGCCCACATGGGGTTGTGAGGAAATAAACGCCACCGCCTCATCGACCGTTGCCGTGCGGATCAGAATTTCATTCATGAGGANATAGCGCAACCAACCGGACGCCGGTCGTATCCANCCGATCCGCGTATCGNCCAAGGCCAAACCNTCGGAGTTCATGCCGCTAGAGAATGCGCCCGGGCTCCCCAAACTGCCGACGCTCAAAACTTTTCTCTCTCCCCACGCCGGGTCGCTTTCAAGAAAGACCCGCTGCAAGGCCCGGTGTTCACCGCGATAATCACGGTTTTTTGCCAGCACCGGCCCGTGCGCGTCGGTGGAGCAAGCGACCACACTGCAGCCGTCCTCTTCCGCGAACGCTNCATCGTTCGCATCGCTCATGGCCGCCATGTNCAAATAGGCGAAGACGTCCCGGGTCGCCAAACCATACCCCTCGGCGATGCCTTGAACCTGCGCCAATTGATCCGGGGCTTGGTCGGCGGTGAACTGCCATTGCTCGGTCAAAAAATCCGAAAATCCGGCGATGAGGTCACGGTTCGCCTCGATACGCCCCATGACGGCGTTGAGAACAGCCGGTGTCGTTTCAGGCTCACCGGCTTGTTGACCCAAGCCTCGGGCTCGCGCATTGCCGGTCAAAACAAACGGGCGAGCCCTCTCGGCGGTGCCAAGCTCGAGTCCGGGCGGGATATCGCCGGCNGTCATTCGACCAGATGGCAGGCNACGCGGACGNCACNGTCCAAGGTCTTGTGAACGGGTTTTTCGTGACGGCACACATCTTTCGCGACCGGGCAACGCGTATGAAACTTGCATCCCGATGGCGGGTTTATCGGAGACGGCAAATCGCCACTCAACTGCACNCGGTCTGATTTNGTTGCCGTATCTATGCGTGGCACCGAGCTCAACAGGGCTCGGGTATAGGGGTGGCGCGGGGCCTCCAGTATTTTTCGTGCCGGGCCAGNCTCGANGATTTCCCCCAAATACATCACCGCCAACGAGTCACTGACATATCCGATCACCGAAATATCATGTGAAATAAACATATACGTCAGGCTTAGTTCGCGCTTCAAATCCTCCAGCAATTCGATGATTTGGGCTTGAATCGATACGTCCAAGGCGCTGACCGGCTCATCGCAAACGATAAATTCCGGGTTNAGNGCNAGGGCCCGCGCCACGCCGATACGCTGGCGTTGACCGCCGGAAAATTGATGCGGGTAGCGGGTCATGTGATCGGCCTTGAGACCGCAGCTCTCCAACAATTGCGCCACCCGCCCGCGCAACTCGTCGCCCTTGGCCATGCCTTGCAGACGCAACGCTGTGCCAATGATTTCAAGCACCGTCTTGCGCGGGTTGAGCGACGCGTACGGGTCTTGAAAAATAATTTGAATGCGACGTCGCATGGCCTTGAGGGCATCTTCATCAAGGGCGGTTATATCCGTCCCGTCAAATTCAACGCGCCCCGCCGTCGGCTCATGCAGGCGCAACACGGCGCGGCCCAAGGTCGATTNGCCGCACCCCGACTCACCGATCAGCCCCAGCGTTTCACCGCGTCGGATGTTTAATTCTACACCGTCCACAGCTCGCACCAATGCCCCCGGGTTNCCTGTCATNCGTCCCCAAAGCCCGCGCCGAGAATCATAGTGTGTGACAAGACCTTCGACTTTGAGAAGCGNGTCAGTCATGCCGNAGCCTCCGCATCGACACGGTGGCAGCGGACATCGTAGCCGACACGCCGGGCGCGCATNGANTGCTCCACCTCACANTCNGGGCTGGCTAACTCACAACGACTTGCAAACCGGCAACCGACCGGCAGGTCGATTAGTTCCGGTACTTGGCCGTCGATGGAACGAATCCTGCGATCCAAATNGGAGAGCCTCGGGATGGAATTGAGCANTCCTTGCGTATAGGGATGCGCCGGGGAACCGATCACCTGATCCGTCGGACCGCTCTCCACCACTTGGCCGGCATACATGACGGCGACCCGGTCACAATATTCAGCGACGACGCCAAGATCGTGGGTAATCAGCACGACGCTCATCCCCAGTTTTTTGCGAATGTCGGCAATCAACTCCAACACCTGCGCTTGAATGGTCACATC
Source organism: Verrucomicrobiales bacterium (assembly GCA_002708885.1). Classification (GTDB taxonomy): domain Bacteria; phylum Verrucomicrobiota; class Verrucomicrobiia; order Verrucomicrobiales; family DEV007; genus EC70. The sequence continues at coordinate 5,549 of PAPL01000037.1, forward strand.
AAGCGCCGTGGTCGGTTCATCGGCAATCAACACGCGCGGNNGGCAAGCCAGAGCNATCGNGATCATAATGCGCTGACGTTGGCCGCCNGAAAACTGGTGTGGGTATTCANGTAATCGGCTTTTTGCNGCCGGGATTCCCACCAGCTGCATCATTTCAACGGCTTGATCTTTTGCGGCGCGGCGACGTGCACTGTTGGCCGTCGGCAGGTCTTCACCGTGCGCTAAGATTACTTCCATGATTTGGGAGCCGACGGTCAACGCCGGGTTCAANGCGGTTAAGGCATCTTGCATGGTCATGGCAATATCTNTGCCGCGCAAGGANCGATAGNCGTTTTTATCCAAACCGACCAGCTCCCGACCATCGAAGCGCACGGAGCCCGCATCGATNGACCCGGGATGGTGGATCAGACCCATGACACTGGCGAAGGTAACGCTTTTACCGGATCCGGACTCACCGACGACGCCCAAGCATTCGCCCTCACTGACCGACAAGCTGACGCCGTCTACCGCCGTGACCGTGCCGTAACGTGTTGCAAAACGAGTAACCAGATTGTCGATTTCAAGAATGGGGGNGNTGTNAGCCATTGTCATTCGTCAATCATGAAATTTCGGATCAAAGGCGTCGCGTAACCCTTGGCCAGCAACATTGATGGCCAGGACCAACAACAAGATGGCGAAGCCCGGGAACGTGCTGACCCACCAAGCTTCCAGCATAAAAGCGCGGCCGTCCGCCACCATGGAGCCCCAACTGGCCGTGGGCGGCTGAATGCCCAGTCCCAAAAATGACAAGCTGGCTTCCAAGATGATGACGTGCGCCATCCGGATGGTTGCCACAACGATTACCGACGACATGATGTTGGGCAGGATTTCGCGCAACATAATGTGGAGGCGTGATCCGCCCAAGGCACGCGCCGCCTCCACATATTCGACCTCACGGGTGGCAAGCGTTTCGCCGCGCACCACACGACACGGCATGACCCACTCTTTGTAAACCAACGCCAGCAAAATGTTTTGCAGGCCGGGCCCCATCATGGCGATCAAAGCAATNGCGAATATCAGGTACGGGAATCCGAGCAAAATATCGACGATCCGCGAGATCACCACATCGGTCCAACCCCGCAGATAGCCGGCGGCAAGGCCTGCCAAGATACCGATGCCGGTGGCCACAAAGATGACGAAAGCACCGATAAATATGGACACTCGGGCACCATGAACAATGCGTGAGAAAATATCTCTCCCGAGTCCGTCACATCCCAGCACGAAACCCCAATCACCACCCGGCATCCAAGCGGGCGGTTGCAAGCGTCGCAACAAGTCGGTTTCGTTGGGATCATGCGGGACCACCAGCGGCGCGGTCAAAGCCAGCACGACAAATAACAACACAATGAGGGTAGATGCGGTGGACAAGCGACTTGAGAAAAACAGCCGCATGTTGCGTCGGAAGGGCGAGTCGTTGGCTTGCCTCTGCCCGAAAACACTTGCTGCGCCGCCATTCATAAGCGCACCCGCGGGTTCAAAACCGTGTAGAGGATATCCGCAAGGAAATTCAGCGTGACGTAAGTGGTGGCATAAATCAGCACTGCCGCTTGCACCAACGGATAATTGCGCAAGAAGATGCTTTCGACCACCAAACGCCCGAGCCCCGGCCAACCGAACACCGTCTCGACGATCATATTGCCGCCAAGCAGCGATCCCGTTTGTAAGGCCGCTACCGTGACAGTCGGGATCAGGGCGTTCTTCAAACCGTGACGCAACAAAATTTGTGTGCCACTCAAACCCTTGGCTTCGGCGAAGGTCATGTAATCCTGGCTCAACACTTCGAGCATGGAGGTACGGGTCACCCGCGTCAGGATTGCCGCCATGGGCAAGCCGAGTACAATCGACGGCATGATCAAGTGTTTGAGTGCATTGGCAAAGGCGTCAAAGCGCCCGTGCAGTAAGCTGTCGATCAATAACATGTGTGTAACGGGTGGCACCTCAAATTCATAACCGACCCGTCCGGATACCGGTAACCAATGGAGATGCACGGAAAACATCATCAGCAACAAGATGCCGAACCAGAATCCCGGTAATGACACACCGAATAACGAGCCAACTGTCGCCAATCGATCAAAGATGGTGTTTTTCTTGACCGCAGCAATGACCCCCAGCGGGACCGATGTCAGCAAGGCCAAAAGCAGTGCCGTCAGACTCAGCTCGATAGTTGCTGGCAAGCGCTCGGCAATCACATCCATAACCGGTCGGCGGTGGTAGAAGCTGAGGCCGAAGTCGCCGCTGATGGCGTTTTTTATAAAAACGAAAAATCGTTCAACGGGCGGGCGATCGAGCCCTAGGTCGTGGCGCAGTTCGGCTTCCTGCTCCGCGGAAACATTATTATCGCCGATCATGATCTCAACCGGATCACCGGGGGTCAGTGCCATCATAAAGAAGACGATGACGGTGACCCCCAGCAACACCGGGATGAGCTGTGCGAGGCGCTCGATGAATTTGCCGAAATTCACAGGCTTGGTCCTCGCGTGTGGCTCCTTATTACTTTACGCAGGCGTCGTGGAGATTGATGCGGCCGTCCGAACTGGGGCGGAACCCGCTTAAACGCTTGGAAACACCATACAGATCTTTGGTCACCCAAAGATAGACGTAAGGCGCATCGTTGGCGGCAATAGCTTCGGCTTTTGAATACATGGCCGCCCGTTTGGCAGAATCCGTCTCGGTACCTGCGGCATCCAAAATGGCATCAAATTCAGCGTTGGCATAACCGGCCGAGTTACCGCGATCGTTGGTTCGGTGCGTGGGCACGAAAATACCGACCGGATCAAGGGTCCCGTTACCCCAAGAGGTGATCCACATGTCGCCGGTTTTCGGCTTGCCTTTGGTACGCCATTTTTTACGCAGTTGACCGACTTCACCCACTTGCACTTTGGTGCGAATGCCGGACTTGGTAAGGAGGGACGCAATGGCTTCGGCGATTTCTTTCAATGAGCCTTTGACGTCCAACACCACATCAATGCCGTCGCTGTGACCAGCTGCTGCCAGCAAGGACTTGGCTTTCGCTGGGTCATAACCGAGACGCGGCAGGTTGGTGTTTTTGCCGAAAGCGTCCGGTGACAACAAGCCGTCGATCTGCTCACCGTTGCCGCCCATGATGCGATCGATGATCAGCTGCTTGTCGAGCGCGTGGCTGACCGCTTGGCGAACCCGCTTGTCTTTGAAGGGGCCGGTCTCGGCGTTCATAGCAATGAAATAGCTGCGCGTGCCGTTGGCGCTTACTACATCAGTGTTGGGATTGGCTTTCACCTGGTTGACGGAATGGGCCGGCAAATCGTTGATCAAATCCACATCACCGGACAACAACGCTGCGACCCGTGAAGCGTTTTCCGGGATGATCTTGAAAATCACTCGTTCGGAACAGGCCTTAGCATGCGGTTTCAAAGCAGGAGAGCCGCCATAGTAATCGTCGAAGCGCTCCATAATTACGGAATCACCCTTGCGCCATGCCGCCAATTTGAATGGACCGGAGCCCATTACTTTGGTGCCGAGACCGTCGTTGCCTTGGGCTTCGGTGAATTTTTTGGAAACGATTTCGTGCAGGGTCAAAAACGCTGGGAATTGCGGCCAAGGCGTTTTCAGCTTGATCTGCGCGGTACGGGAATCGATCACATCGACGCCGACAACTGGACCGACGAGGCTTTTCCGCGGGCTCGTTTTCCCGCTGACAACACCGTCTTTGGTCAAGCGCTCAAAGGTGAACTTCACGTCTTCAGCGGTGATCGGTGAGCCGTCATGAAACTTTGCACCGACCTGTAACTTCACTTCATATGTGGTTGGATTAATGACCTTCAGGTATTCGGCCAGTTGCGGCACCACCTTCATGTTCGGGTCTCTAGTCACCAACCCGTCATACATGTTGCGGATAATAGTCTGGGTAGTGCGGTTGCGGTGGTTATGGGGATCGAGGGTCAAGGCGTCGTTAGTGTAGCCGACCCTGAGCTCACTGGATTGAGCTATAACCGGCACCGATACGGCGGCAGCGGCTATCAATAAAAATAGTCGATTCTTCATCAGATATTCTCCCTATTGCTTGAAAGCGGCGTGATGCCGCGCACGCTTATTAACCAAGGATGCAACTGCTGTGCCATGCAACTCCACGCCTCTATTTTAAAGCGTCTAGGGGCAGAACGATAAAGGTTTCAAGGCACTATCGCCATATTGTTCCAACCAAGCTTGGCAAGCCCAAGCGTGGGTTTCACTCAACACGTGCGTGTGGTTGCCGCATCCGGTTCGACTTGCAAAACCCATTCTCTTGCGCCTGCAATCTCATATACAGTCGTCGATTGGCAATGACAATACGCAACGTGTTGCGCCAATTATATCACCAGTCCTGAAAATAGTGGAACCGTGCGATACACATTTTAGCGGCTAAACCACGGGGCCATACTAAGGGTTTCGGTGAGGCCGACTACACCCTTTTAAAACGTACACATATGTATCAGCTTCGCGCCTTTGCCTTTGAAAGTGGAGCCACCGAAGAAAAAGACGGCACACCTGGTAAGGCAAATAACTGGATAAAGGATTGCTCTGCCGTTTTCGACTGGGCTTGTAAGAGTGGCGTCGCCCCCGACCACTTTAATAACCCTTGCACAAAACTCGGCAAGTTAACTGAGGGGACAAGACATCACACTTGGACTGAAGAAGAATGTCAGAAATTTGAGGACCATTGGCCTGTTGGAACGATGCCCCGCCTCGCCTACGAATTAATAAGAAATACGGGAGCCAGGGTGAGCGATGCCTATCGCCTTGGGAAAGTGCATGAGGAAAATAACGTCCTGACCTGGAAAGTGTTCAAGGGTCAGAACGTCGGTGACGCACATAAGATGGATGATGATGACGCTATCGAAGTGATCATTCCTATCCGCGCAGAATTGCGAATCGCGATTGATGCCACTCCTTCTGGCAACCTGGTGTATGTGGCAACAGGCCATGGCACCCCGTTCCAGAGTTCTAAGGGATTTTCTCAATGGTTTGTAGACCAAAGGAAAAGCGCAGGGTCACCAGATAAATGCAGACCCCACGGATTACGCAAAACTGCCGCTGCGAAATTAGCTGAAGCGGGTGTTGGCGAGTTTATGCTGATGTCGGTGATGGGATGGACAAATCCCAACCAGGCACGGAAATATATTGAGAAAGCCAGCCGCGCTAAGATGGCTGCAAAAGGCATGAAAATGCTGGACGAGGAACAAACTTAGTCCAAAAGTTCCTAACCTTCGGATAAATGAAATAAAATCAATGTGTTATGGCGTGGGTGGTGACCCCTACGAAAGTTATGATCCTCTCGGGAACTCCAATAACAAACGGGTATCCATTCTAAACAACAACTTAGGAATCCTGCTGATCATTGTAAAGAGGCACAAATGTACTACCGTTTGTACTACCCCACTCAAGACCACTTTGAACCACTTAAATCACCTCTCACAGATACCCTCTAGAATCCATTTTGAGAGTCATACAGAGTCATTCTATTGAGGGGACTCCTTTGGGAAGGGGTACATGGAAGTTGCTCTTGAGTCTCAGTGAGTCACTGGGAGTCTTGTGGAGCTATTGTGGCATGGGGGGGCCCCTTAGATAGGAAATAGGGTTTTGTTATTCAGTGGCGTTTGTATTCCTGAGGGGAATTTGAGTGTGGGTTATAAAGATATACTCTCCCAATTCCTCTATAAAGGTAAGACAATAAGTCCGTAAGTAATGGGGAGATACTTAGGTAGCTACTCCGGCGCTCCTCAAGAAGACACTCCCTCCTTAGGTACTCTTATGTATCTCTATAGCCCACTATATCTACTTAAGTATACTTAAGGAGCCACCTAAGATATAACTTTAGTAATTAACTTTAAGTATTATTCATTAAGTATAATAACTTAGGTAATTCTTATCTTAAGATATATAGGTGGTCTTTAGTGTTCTTAAGTAGATAGGCCTTTGGTTATGTCCTCTAATTAGTCCCACCCCTCCCATTTCACCTGGTTTTCTGCTATAGTTTTAGCATGAAACGACTGCTGCCCGTTCTGATGGTGTTCGGAGTGTTCCTTGGTCCTGATGTGGCAGACTATGTAAATAGTGTAGTAAGAGGTAACGATGGCTGAAAATTTCTCAGCTAGGAAGATTTGGAATTATAGTCCAGACGAACCTATCAGCTACAACCCGTTGTTTGACCGGCCTGTTAATGCCGTCAAGATATTCAACGGGATGGTGAGGCGCTGGATTAGCATTTCACGTTTTCTGCTATCGGTGCTTTTGGGTTTTGTGATTTATCAATATTTAACACCCAGTCTCCAGACTATGCAGAATCTGGCTGCGGATTGGGTGCTTTTCATTTTCCTCCGCAACACTGCTCTCTTATGTCTGGTCGCCGGATCACTGCACCTATATCTACACGCCTATAAAGTTCAGGGTGACAGGTTCAAATTCCTGAAGCGTGAAATGGCAACCAACAACAAGAATTTTAAATTTAACAATCAGGTCTATGATAATATTTTTTGGAGCGTAGCAAGTGGCGTAACGGTCTGGACTGGCTACGAGGTTCTGTATCTCACGTCAGTAGCCAACGGCTGGATTACAGTGGCACCATTTGCCGATCACCCTATTCAGTTCTTTGTTTGGATTTTGTGCTTTCCTCTAATTCGGGGAATCCATTTCTATTTTATCCACCGCCTATTACATCATCCATTTTTGTATAAGCATGTTCATATTATACATCACCTCAACGTAAACACTGGCCCATGGTCAGGCATTTCAATGCATCCGATTGAAAATCTAATTTACCAATCATCGCCCCTTATACATTTCATAATTCCGTCTGACCCGGTGATCGTAATCTTACATTTGCTTTTAGTAACGGTGAACCCAGCTTTCACGCACTCAGGCTTTGAAAAAATAATGAACAAAGATACTAAAATATCGGATTCTGCAGATTTCCATCACCAGTTACATCATAAGTACTTTGACTGTAACTACGGCAATATGGACGTACCGTTAGATGTTTGGTTGGGAACGCATCACGATGGCACAAAAGAAGCCACTGAGAAGCTTCGCATGAAAAAACGAAAAGCTGTTGCTTGATTTAAATTAAACCGCCTCTGAGGTAGCTTTGCGTATATATAAAAAATACCCTATCAACCAATGGGTCAGGGTCTTGCTACATCTCAGACTCCTCCAAACCCAAAGTGTGGGGTTCATCACCGACTACAGACTGATTTTAGGGCCCGCTAAATGCCGGGAAGCGGAAATCGAATCCCCAATTGTGGAAAAGCAGACATTCCGGTTCCGCTTAGCCCCCTGAAAGCGGACGCTCTGGTGGGCTGTCGAAAGAGTCCGGGTGTAGCCAAAAAACCGGAAATAGGGTCATTCTAAACTATTGGATGGCGTGCCAGTGAATGTTCAGCTAATCTTTTGTCTGATCAAGGATACTACGCAGATCGTAGCAGGCTCGAACTCTGGTCTTCAGGAAATTCCGCCCATGTCCGCTCCTGATTCTTTATTTATCGGATGGCTCGCCGCCTTCGGGGCCGTAGCAGTCTGGTCCGGCTGGATCGTGGTGTCACGACTAGGCATTATCCAGACATTGACAATATACGATATAATGGCGTTGCGCTTCTTTGTTGCCGCTGTCGCCATCGCGCCGTTTTTGTGGCGATATTGGCCGCGCCATCTGCGCTGGTGGCAGACTGTGCTGATCTCGTTAGGCCAGGGTGCGCCCTATCTGGCATTAGCCTTTGGCGGACTGCATTTCGCCCCGGCCTCGCACGCCGGAACCATGATGAACGGCACGCTTCCCATATTTGCTTTTCTGCTCGGCTGGCTCTTCCTCAATGATCGACCGGACCGCTGGCGGGGCGTTGGGATGTTGGCGATCCTTATCGGCTGCGGCCTGATCGGCTGGGATAGGGAGTCCGCTGGCGCTGAGCCCGACGCCTGGATCGGCCACCTTATGTTCTTGGCAGCGGCTCTTCTCGTTGCCGCCAACCTGATCGGCACCAAGGCATGGCAACTAACTGGCCTGCAGATGATGGTCTTGATTCCGACGGTGAACCTTGTTTGGTTCGGGCCGATCTACCTAGCGTATCTGCCGAAGGCGATTGGAGAGGCCCCATGGACGGAAATTATTCTGCAGGGAGCCTATCAGGGGCTTGGTCCCGGCCTCTTCGGCCTCTTGTGGTTCGCCACCGCAATCCGCTCAATCGGCGCATCACCGACCGCGGCGGTGATGGCGATGGCGCCTGGCATGGCAGCACTCCTTGCCATCCCGATTCTCGGTGAATGGCCGAGTGAATTCGCCTGGACCGGGTTGATTCTCACGACCGGGGGCATCTTACTAACAGCTGGCTGGCAGCTGGGCCAACCTCGCTAAATTGGCAGTGAGTTCAGCCTTGATCCAAATGCTCGTGCACTTCCGCTTGGGCATGCAGCATGGCGAGTTCATACTTTTGGTCGGACGATTTGTTCCAAGTTTCCAGGTCCGACACAATAAGGGACGATCCAAAGCCCAAGAGTGAGCCAAGGAGGCTACTCATTTTATTTCTCCAGGTTGGTCAGATTTGTTGAAAGAGTGTGCCTTTGTTACAAAGACGCCTGTAAAATTAATTATAGAATTAACGATAGGAGTTTACGATGGCTAAGGGTTATGTGATTGCTCACATAAAGGTGCATAATAAAGAAAAAATAGAGAAATTTAGGGGAATGGCTGGGCCGATAATATCTGAGTATGGCGGAAAAATTCTTGTCGTCGATCCCACACCGGACATAAGAGAGGGCCGAGAGTCAGGAATAGCAGTTGTTATTGAATTTGAAAATATTGAAGCTGCCCGGAATTTTTACGAATCTGAAAAATATACTGAAGCAAAAGCAGTTCGTGAAGAAGGATCAGA
>PAPL01000038.1 GCA_002708885.1 Verrucomicrobiales bacterium
TTCGAAGATTGTTTCTTCTTTAGGGTTAACGATAGAGGAAATGACGTGAACATTGTTTGATGTCTGTCCCCCGTTAGGGAAGATAGTAAATGCTCGGCAAATTTCATGCAGACTAGCCGAACTACTACCAAGTAAGGTCTTGTCGTATTCGTCCATCGCCGATTTGACTCCTGCCCTTTGGACAAGATCGACTACTTTACTGCGTCCAATTTTCTTCCCGATCCTTACCGTTGCTGAATTCTTTGATTCAACGAGCGCCTCTCTTGCCGTGATCGTTCCCTTATAAGTCACAGTTTCCGATTCGCTTCCCCATTCACCGAGGATCCCTGTGGAGCCGCCAATTGCAACGCTCCTGTTAACGATCGGAGAATCCTTGATCCTTGATCCGGGGAAGTAATTTTCTGAGAACGCAGCTGCATATACAAAAGGTTTAAAGGCCGTGCCCGTAGGCCTTTTTGACTGTAATGCACGGTTGTACTGGCTGTGCTTGAAGTTGCGGCCCCCGACAAGGGCAACGATTCCGCCAGTTTGATTGTCAATCATTATAACGGCCCCCTGCAAGTAATTGGGCGCATTTTTTTTGGCTAAAGCGATGGGTCCGGGAGAGATTTCCTTTTCCTGATAATTAGCATAGGTCTGGTGTTTGAATTCCGGGTGATTTTCTGTTTTTGTCAGGTTCCGGTAAAGGCTTTGTATGGCAACTCTTTGAGTCTCATTATCAATCGTTGTATGAATTTTGAGCCCTCCCTTTCCTGCATTTTCTAGACCTATTTGTTCGATGACTTGAAGCCTAACCATTTCCTGAATATAGGAATTTTGTTCACCTTTGACCTGTGATAATTGGATAGGTTCTTCGAGGAACTTTGAGAGTTCTGATTGAGTAATCATTTTCTCCTTATGCATTCTGTTCAACACATGGTTCCTTGCTTTTAGGCAAAGTTCCATATTGTTTCTCGGAGAGAGACGTGATGGATTTTTAATGAGCCCGCAAATGGTAGCAGCCTCTAGTACATTGATGTCTGTGGCTGATTTTCCGAAGTAGCCTCTTGAGGCTGACTCGATTCCGAAGTAACCACTTCCAAAATATATTCTGTTCAGATAATGTTCTAATATTTGTGGTTTGGTGAAACTTTTTTCTATTCTATTGGCAAGGAATGCTTCTATGACTTTGGTGTTAATGTTTCTGGTCTTAAACTCTACAGGGTAACATTGCTTTGCTAATTGCTGAGTTATTGTGCTTGCTCCCTGGGTGATCCTTTTAGCTTTGAGATTTAATATCACGGCACGGGCGATTCCAATGAAGTCCACGCCGCTATGCTCAAAGAAACGCGAGTCTTCGACAGCAGTGAGTGCTTGGATTAGGTGATATGGTACAGTTTCGAGTCTGACGGGGCGTCTGTCTTCAATTTTGATCTGTCCGATTTCTATTCCGTTCCTATCATATATTCGGCTCGGAATCTCGAGTTTACTAATAGCGCTTAAATCAAATGCCTCTGCCTTTTCCTGTCGTATTTTCAGGTATGATATTCCGTAACTGGCGCCAACTGCAGTGCCAATTAATAGGATCAGCAAAGAGATTTGAAACCATCTTTTTTGATAGAGTCTGGTTCGCTTTTTTAGTCTGTTGCCCTTGTGGTAATTCATTCTTAGAATCTCTGTGGCATTCAAGTCTGCTGCACAGTAATATAATCTAAGGAAATGTCAGAGCAAGCCAGCGAAAATAGTCAATCGACTGATGAGAATAGTCTGATGAGAGTGATTCTTGAGAGGATCTGTGAGTCAGATTCAGCTCTCCCGTTCGATGAATTTATGGAATTGGCGCTCTATCATCCTAATTATGGGTATTACACTAGTGCGCGTCAAAGGGTAGGATCTGATGGGGACTTCATTACTTCTGTCAGTATNGGGCAATGCTTTGGAATGATTNTGGCACATCATTTTTCTTCTTTTATCGAGAACATGGCCTCTGATTCTGATGAGGTAGCCATCGTTGAATTTGGAGCAGAGGAGGGGAACNTGGCCAGAGACATTATGGGAACCTTATCTGGCCTGATCAGTGAATCTGTTTTCAGGAAATTGCGGTACGTTGTAGTTGAGCCTTTCGAAGCCAAATTGAACAGGCTCCGTTCGGATTTTATTAGTGAAGGATTGGATAATATTGAAGTNATTTCGGACCTCAGTGAGGCGTCCATTAAGAGTTGTGTTCTAGTTGCAAATGAGATCCTAGATGCTTTTCCGGTCAAGAGAGTCCGCTGGAATGGCAATGAATGGGTAGAGATTTGCGTAATTTCAGCTGATGGAACGGAGGGGAAAGAGTTAGTTGAGTCTGAAAAAAATATCAAATCAACAAAACTGATAGAGATTGTTAAGGAGTTTCCGACTTCCCTCACGGAGGGGTTCACGGTCGAGGTTAATTTACGATTCGATGATTTTTTTGCAGAAATTTTTGATGTGGCTGAGACAATATATGGTTGTTTGATTGATTATGGGTTTNGGACTGATGCAATTTTTGATCCGGGAAGGAAGGGCGGTACATTGCGTGCATATTCAAAGCATGGAATGCTTAATGACCCGCTTTCATGTCCCGGAATGGTTGACCTCACGGCNCATGTCAATTTTGATCATGCTTCAAAAGTGGCTGAGGGCTGCGGATTTGAAGTTGCNGGGATCACTGATCAGTATCATTTTCTGGTCAGNGGCGCCGAACCTTGGCTGATGGAAATAGAGAGGGGAGGGGATCCTGACGCAGAGACTACGAAGTTACTCAGGCAGTTCAAAATGCTGTTTCATCCATCGGTCATGGGGCAAAACTTTAAGGTCATGGAAATAAAGAAAGGGATTTAAAGTTTCTCTATCCGATACAGATGAGTCTTGGTCCTTGCGTAGATTGAATTTCCCGCAACTGCCGGGGATGCCATGAATCCTGAATCCAGCTCATTGCGTGAAACTAGTTGGTATTTTTGACCGGGCTTGATGATATAGCAGTGCCCCATTTCACTGAAGAAATAGATATTACCGTCAGCGAGTATGGGAGATGAAGAGAAGTGACCCGGCATACGATCACTCCATAATGATTTTCCACTCTGAAGATCTAGGCAGGTTAGAATCCCTTCGTCAGTCGTCATGTAAAGGTTATCTTTATGAATGATCGGGGATGACCGTTTAGGTACCCGTTTGAATATGTCCCAGTTAACATGGCTCTTTGTAATGTTCCCACGCGCATCGGGATCCAGTCTGATTGAAATCAAGTGTGGTTTTCCGTATCCGGTGTTAATGATGACATTGTCTTTATAAATGACACAACGGGAAGCGTTGGAGTAACCCGAATACGTTACGTTCCATATTTCTTTTCCATCGATAGGATCATAAGCAAAGCATGACTTTGCTCCCGGGCTAATCATTATTGTTTTTCCTCCGACATTTGTGAAAGTCGGAGTCGAGTATGCCTTTCTTAAATCACCGTCTGCTCTTATTTTTCCATTAGGCTCTATGTCGTCCCATTTAGTGGACCGGTCAGTTTTCCATATTGTTTTTCCGGTCTTCTTATCGAGTGCAATTAGATACTGCACATCTGCGCCGTCCATGGTAAGAATGAGCAGTTCATCGAACAGGACAGGTGAAGATCCCGGCCCTCGGAGATGGCGGCATGGAAGGTCAGTTCTTTTCCATATTATCNNCCCTGTCTTAGTATTAATAGCTNCTGTTCCATAGCTGCCGAAATGGATATAGACTCTTCCCTCTTCTATCGTTGGTGAAGGAGAACCGTAACTGTTTACGTTGTTACCTAGNGGCTCTACCTCATCGTTTTCGAAAAGTTTAAATTCATATATAATATCACCGTTCTTTGAATTGATACAGAATGCCCCCATTGATTTTCCGTCAGGTGTTGAATTTGTGACCCAGACTTGTTCTTTCCAGACTACAGGGGATGACCAAGCGCGCCCCTTAATTTCTGTTTTCCAAACGATGTTCTCTTTCTCCGACCATTTAGTNGGCAAGTTGCGTGGGCAGTCTGCAACGATTCCGTCCCCAGAAGGGCCTCGAAAGTCAGTCCAAGTGTCTTTGTCCTTACCGCTTGAATAGGATGAAAGGAAAAAACTAAGAATAAGTACTTTTAGATTCTTCAGGTAATGCATTGATTCGATCAGATTAATATAACAGTGAATATTGTATTAGTTTTGATTTTAGGGATTCGTCTATTTTTTTCAATGGTTTCGTCACCGATCAGGTGCCATTAGCCTTGTCCGATATTTCATTTTGGTTATTATCTGTTTATTGATGACATAATTTTGCCTATTTCACCCAATAACTGATTATTTTAGGAGGAATTCAGCATTCCTACCGAGATTTTTTGAAAAATAAAGCCAATATAAATACCGATTCAGAGGATTTTTCGATTGAAATGAATCGGGGCCATACAGCATTGGTCATTGATGGTGATGTTGTCAGTGGTCAGGCCATATGCGAGATGCTTAGCATGAGGGGGTACGAATCANTGGCATGCGATTCNATCCGGTCAGCNAAAGAGGTGCTTTCATCACAATCGTTAATAATTCTAAGCCTTCATCAAGATGATCCGGAACTTCAGCCCTTCATTGAACAGATCAGTGAAGGATCCGGCCATCATCAAAGACCGTATGTCATAGCTCTGAACCATAAGAATAGGACAGAAATGATNAGNGGCATCGATCAGGTCATGAATGTTCCNATCGATGAGGAAGATTTTCTTCTCGGTTTAGATGATGCGGNAACTGTCATTTCGGAAAGATCACAGAAAGTGACAGGGAATTGGAATTCGAGAAATGTAATGAAGGGTCAGAGCATTTCACGAGACNCTGATTCCGGGAATGGTCAACCAGAGGATCAGGTTCCAATTATTGTGAGGCGAGGAACTGGCGAGGCAGTTTCCCAGAAAGTTTCCGGAAGAGTTCCGGGAAATCATTTACGGCCAATGGTGGATGCTTGTCCCTTGGCAATGGCCATGTTCGATAGGAATATGAATTATTTGTTTTCCAATGATTCATGGAACGATTCAATAGGTAATGCTGTTCTTGATTCTTCAGGAGTGGGTCAATTCGAATTTATTCCCAGAGTGTCTAATGAATGGAGATCACTCTGTAACGATTGTTTTAAATACGGGACCGAGCAGATAGGAGAAGAATTAATTCAGTGGGCAAGTGGCGACAAGGAGTGGGTCCGTTGGTTTGTTAATCCATGGCATTCAGAGGACACCTCGTTTGGAGGATTAGTAATCTCAGCCCAATCGATTAATGCGGAAAAGAAACTTGAGATAGANAGNCGGTTCGAGGCNGATGTTGCTGAATCNGTGATGACGAGCCCTATNATNCCNGTNCTTTTTTTGGATCTCAAAGGAAGAATTGTTCGCAGTAACCGGGCAGCTAAAAAAATGGCTCATTGGGANCCGATAGGTGATGAGGGAAAATATTACTGGGAAGTATTTTTGCATGAATCGAATCATGATGCATCGCGAGAACAATTTTTAATGTTTTCACAGAAAATGATGAATGCCGGTCAATTCACCTTCCCGGACACTACATTTGATCAGATCTTTGACGGCGAAGGGTCTGAGCGTTCGGTGATATGGACAAATTCTCCTCGAAGATCTTCGGATGGGTCCGTGATAGGAATTATCAGGGTAGGGACTGATTCGGGACTCTTTACTGACCTTTCTGGAAGGAATGTTGGGGAATTGGATTTTTTGAAAATGTTTCCTGTCCCTGCCTGGAAATGTGATTGTGATGGTTCTGTGCATTCAATTAATGATGCTCTAATGGCCCTTATCGGCTTCGAAAGGGGTGAGGACCTGAATCTGATCTTTTATGAGGGTATGAATGATTCGGACGCTCAGAATTTAGCGGATCTGATTCGTTCATCAGTCACTTCTCGGGTGTCATTTTCTGAAGTGTTTAAGGTTAGGGATTCTAACGGGAATGAGCGTGCCATGCGATTTTGTTCAGAACCTGACAAGGATGACATTGAGAGGGCAGTTTATGGATTTGCTTACGATGTGAGTGCTGAGAATGAGCTCGGAATCCTTAAGTCTCATTCCGCACGTCTGGAATCTGATTTGGTTGCTACCGGAGTTGAACTCAAAAGCGCTAAAGAAGAGATTGCGGATTTAAGATCTTCATCTGCCAAGGCCCGTTCAATTTCAGACTCGTTGCCACTGGGTATTTTGCTTTTGGGCCGTGACGGAAAGATAATATATGCAAATGAAGCGGCCAGCCAAACAGTGGGCACGGATCTGTCATCTTTTGAAATGATAGAAGATTGGTTGACTCATTCTCTATTAGGGAATGATCAGTTAGGTCTCAAGGAATTACTCGAGCGCTGGCGTTCTCTGGTTTGGGTCAAGGGTTCCGCGGGGATCTTTGCAATTAAAACAGACTCTCAGGAATCCCTTCATCTAGAGTTCAGACCCCGATTAATGAATGATGGGGGCCTGCTGATAGCCCTTTCGGAGGTCGCGGGTCCAATGGTCAATGATAAATCTGTTAAAGATGATAGGGGAAGTTCATCAGAAATGGGCCGCAGGATGGATGTGCTCTTAAGTATTGTTTCAGATATTTTGCGACTCTGGGGAAAGGATCAGGACGCGGAAACTTTAAACGTTACAGTTTCAAGGATCGATGCGTTGACATTGTTGTTAACTCATTCGACTGGAGAAGAGCATTTCTCGAGTGTTAATTTCGGGAAGTATACAAGCTCCTTGATTAGAGAATTGATAGAGCTTTCCCCGGACCATTCAGACCCTTGCGTCCAATTAAATTATGGTATCCAGAGTAATGAGGACTCCCTAGGCGGCAATATTAAGATAGAGCGCAAGGATATATTCATCCCATATTCATTGGCGATGCCTTTGGCTCTTATATGCAATGAAATTCTTAGAGACATTTTTGTAAATGCNTGTACTGAACGTGATGAGGTCATGATCAATTGTTCAGTGATTATTAGTGATGACGGTAAGAGTGGTGAGTTATTGCTGAGTCATAATGGTGTCCCTGTGTCTTCTCAATATGAATTGAGTGAAGGTGCCTGGGATGGGCTGGAAATTGTGCAATCATTGGCACGCAGGATCGGTGGCCGACTGGATGTGAGTTGCGGCCTTCTGACTGAATTTCATGTTGGATTTTGTTTTNAAGAAAGCAGATAATTTAATCCAGTTTGGCTGATGAATTCTTCCCGTATCCTTATCATTGATGATGAAATTAGGGCCGGTCGAGGTGTCCAGCAGTCTCTTGTCCGGTTAGGTTATATTGAGCCTGAGATTGCAGAAAATGAGAGCGATGCTTTGGAAATCCTGCAGAGGGCTGATCCGGATCTGGTCATCATGGACATACAAACGGATGGGCGTATTGATGCAATGTCATTAGCAAAGAAGGTTCGGTATGATTATGGAAAGCCTGTTATTTTTCTTACCGCCGCAACGGATGAAAACACATTAAGGAGTGCGGGCGAAATTGATCCTGAAGCTTATTTATTAAAGCCTTTCGATGAAAATGAGCTCAAATCTTCTGTTGCAATTGCAATGTCCAGGAACCGGTCCAGAGAAGCTCTGATGGATCGCGAGAAACAGTTTTTCAGTACGCTCAGTAGTATGGCTGATGCTCTAATTGCAACTGACATTGTAGGGAATATTACTTATATGAATCCTGTGGCTGAATCTTTAACGGGATGGAAATTTAGTGATGCAAAGCATATGGTATTGCAAGACGTATTATCCATTCAGGATTCGAGCGGGAGGAAGGTCCCGGCCCTTTCCCCTGGCTATCGTTCCAAGAACAGATCTAAGCGGACTTCTTATCTGACCAGAAAGGATGGTGATCGTGTCCTCATTGAGGATAATGCAGCTCCCCTCAAAGATCCCCAGGGAAGTTTGGTCGGATTAGTGGTTGTTTTTCGTAAAGTGCTGGATGAGGACTCAAAAGATCTCAGTTCAGATCAGGTCACCGATGACCCTATCCGCAACATAGTTGAAGGGATCGCGGACCCTCTCTTTGCAGTTGATAAGAATTGGGAAGTTACATTTGTTAATGATCGTGCTGTTGAGGTTTTTGATGCGGCTGATGAGGGCATGATCGGTATTAAATTTTGGCGAATGTTTTCGGAAGATGTTCGAGAAGACAATGTGCATGAAGTTTCAAGGGCCATGGCGCGCGGAGAAAGGACGTCTTTTGAGTTCTATCATCAGAACAGTGCTTTGTGGTTCGAACTTAATGCTTATCCTTTTGGTGGTGGATTGCTACTGTTGATGCGGGATATTACCGATAGGGTCGAGGAGAATGAGGGTGCTTTGAGGCTGGAAAAATTGGAGAGTCTGAGCTTATTGGCACGCGGTTTTGCTCATGATTTTAATAACATCCTAACAGTGATACTGGGAAACCTGTCTCTTGCTAATGTAAAATTGCCGAAAGGTGTTGAGGGTGATGAGGAAATAGAAAATGCTTTAAGCGCGACTCTCCGCGCACAGAACCGTGTGCAACAATTATTAACCTTTGCTAAGGGAGGGTCTCCGATCAGGCAAAGAATCGATTTTGGAAAAGTAATTTCCGAAATCCTTGATGAGTATGACTGTGATGATCAAATAGACTACGTCTCTGAGGCTCCTGAGGACATTTGGAAAGTGGATGCTGATCCGGGTCAGTTCCGCAGGGTCGTAGAAAATTTGTTGCGTAATGCGGAGCAGGCCATGCCGGGAGGAGGAAGAATTGTTATAAGTTTAATGAATCTCGGTTCGAGTAGTTTATCGAAAGGAAGTTTACCGTCATCCCTTGAGCTTGATGAGAAATTGGATTACGTGATACTCCAGGTCATTGATAATGGTCAGGGCATTGATGATGGTCTTCTGGAAAAAGTCTTCGAGCCTTTTTTTACGTCCAGGACCGAGTCCAACGCGACTGGTATAGGGCTGACGGTTTGTGAATCTATTGCAAGATCGCACAATGGAGGAATTGCTGTAGAGAAGAACATGCCATCAGGGACCCGAGTAACTGTTGCTTTCCCCGCATCAACTGATCAGGAACCAACGTTTGAGAAGGTTCCGTTAAAAGAGAACGATAAATCCATGCCCAGTATTTTGATATTGGAGGACGATTCTCTGATAAGGCAGTTACTGGTGGCAAATTTGGATAGGGAGGGATATGAAGTGACTGAGACCGAGGACGGAGTTGATACAGTGGCCAGATACATTGAGAGATACCAATCGGGCAACCCGTATGACCTTGTAATAATGGATCTTTCGGTTCCAAAGGGAATGGGTGGAACAAGAGCCATCAAAGAAATTCTCAACATTGATCCTAAGGTTAAGGCAATTGTTTCTAGTGGCTATTCTGATGATCCTGCCATGGCGAATCCTGAGAGCTTCGGTTTCAGTGGGGTATTACCAAAGCCCTATCAGCCGAATGAATTAATTTCTTTAGTCCGCGGCATTTTAAAATGAAGTATTGAGCAGCGCTATCTGAACATTCCCGGTCAGCTTTGAATTTAATGTCTGGATCGATGGATGTGCTCGACTATTCGCATTATAAGTGTGAGGATGTTATTTATGAAAACGATACTGTGTTCTTTTGGATTGATTCTAATTCTGACCCTTAATAGTTTATCTGAAACTTTTAAGCTCTGGCCTGAAGGGGATGGAGGAACAGGTGCGGGGAATGTTACTCTGACTTTGCACCGTGCCAAAACAGAAACTAAGGGAACGAAGACTTCTGCTGTTATCATATGCCCAGGAGGTGGATATGGTACTTGTGTGATGTCATACGAAGGCAATGACGTTGGGAAATGGTTCGCTCAGAGAGGCATTACTGCTTTTGTACTTAAGTACCGGGTTTCCCCGCACCGGCATCCTTTGCCCGGTGACGATGTTCGCAAGGCAATTAGCCAAGTAAGAACCAATGCATCATCTTATCAGATTGATCCTGAAAAGATAGGGGTCATGGGATTCTCAGCCGGAGGACACCTTGCGGCGACTGCAGGGACACAATTCACTGATAAATTAGAAAGACCGGATTTTATGATTCTTGCATATCCTGTAATCTCAATGGCTAAGGGAGTGACGCATGAAGGTTCCAAAATGAATTTATTGGGCAAGAACGCAGATAAAGAATTAGTAGAAAAGATGTCACTGGAAACACAAGTGACAGCAGAGGTTCCTCCGGCATTTATTTTCCATACTGATCAGGACAGGCCTGTTCCTGCAGAAAACTCTTTGCGATTTGTATCTTCATTGAGAAGAGCAGGAGTNGGTTGTGAATTTCATCTNTTCCGAGAAGGAGGACATGGGGTNGGTCTAGGNCGTCATAAAGGATCAAANAAATGGCCGGGTTTGCTTGAGGATTGGCTGAGAAGATATGGNCATCTCAATTGAATTGAGGCTTGGGAAAAGAGGAGATATATCCGTNTCAGTCTTTTAAATGAAAATTTATTGGACTTTATGTATAAATTATTTGTATCGAGCTCCTTACCATATTAACAATTCTTCAGAGTTTTAAATTTCAGTATGAAAAAATACCAATTATTAGTTCACCCGGCTTTGGTACTGTTGATGGTTTCATGTTCGGGTAACAAGATTGATGAGGCTATCCCTGTTGCTCCTGCTGTCCGCCCGGCTCCACCTGCGCCTCAACCGCAGGACGGATCATTCATTGTGCGTCCGGACGGAACGAGCAAAGTCAAATTGTCCAGGAATGTGCAATTGCAGGCCTCGGCCGCGGCGGAGCGAGAAGTTATCAGGCGCCAACAAGCGGCTCAGGATGCTGAGGCCGAGGTGAAGGGTGCCCTTCAGGATTTAAAAGAGGGATCACTCGATGACGCTAGGGTCAAACTAAGGAAGGCCGTTCAGAAATATCCCAAGACCGGAACTTAGTGAATTCCTGACATTTTGTTGCCGCTTTCTTCCGGATTCAGCTTTCAGGCATTCGGTGAATTGAGTTGTGTATTTCGCCATTAAATTTCTCACCTTCAGCGTTCGATAAATTGTAACGGATTGCCATTCCCCAGGTCGGTTTTAGATCGGGGATTAATAAACGGATGCGTTTCTTGTCTGAAGATAGGACAGCTTTTTTCACAGTCAGTTTACGCTGGTTGTAGTGTTTTGAGCCGTAATTGCGGGTCCTTTTAAGATCCCAAACCTCTATTTGATACGAACCTGTGTTTTGAGCCTTGGCCTGATCAAGTTTTGTGGTGAATTCTATCTCTATGCCATCTTTCGTGGCTATTAGATTGGCCGGTAATTTGGGTGTTTTTCCTGTGTAACGTATTCTGTAAAACCCGCCGTCTCCTCTCTTACTTCCTGCCCAAGCAAACATTCCCGTAGCGTAAAGCTGCCCGTTTTCCGGATGAAATCTTCCGCGCATGATTCCAGTTGGAAAATCTAGTCCTAAGGAAATCATTCCGCCCTGTGCTTGGCCTCCTATCTTTTCATGCGGGACCAAAAAAATCTTACCTGTCCCGTAACTCAGATTAAGTAATTTGCCGTTCAATGATCCCCAGCCTGCATTTTCTGGAACCCACATTAGTTCTCCCGGGCTACGGTCAAAATTATTCGTTATCCAGCAAAGTGGCTGTTCCATTGCGCTGTCACTGTTATCCGTGACGTCATGATAGCCGAACATATTTCCGTAGAAACCACCCTCTTTAACATAATTGATTCTGTTTTTTGGGTTCCAGTGACCTTCTTGGTCGGTAACGATAAATGTTCCATCAGGATTAAGGCACACTCCATTAGCTGCACGGAAACCGTTAGCTATGATTTTTGATTTGGCTCCATCGGAACTCACTTTAATTAACGTTCCATGATGTGGAACCAGAGCTGTTTTTGCATGCCTTGCAGATTTTGCATAATAGAAATTACCAGATTCGTCTGTTTGGAGACCCATTGCGAATTCATGAAAATGTTCAGTGACCTGATGATCATTGTTGAAGCTTTCAATGTAATCTATTTCATTGTCATTGTTGAGATCATGAAGCTTTGCTATCTGATCCCGGCACGTTACGAATATTTTTCCTTTAACGATTCTGACTCCAAGGGGCTGGAATAATCCAGTGGCGATTCTTTGCCACTTGTGTTCGCCGAACTTTTTATCAATGCCGTCGACGATAAATACGTCACCTAACCAAGTCGCCACAGCTGCACGTTTTCCATCCTCAAAGAAATCAAAGCCTCCGACCCTCATCCATGAGTTCCATGGGTTATTGAGTGGCAGAGTAACTTCGTCAACTTCAAAAGATGCAGATGAGCCACCATTTTTTCCTTCCGTTGTGACCATTGTTGGCCAGCGCTTTGAACTGCCTTGAGTGAGAGGTGAAAGGGCAATCGGGGGCCCGCTGTTGGCAAGATGCTCATCTAAAGATTTCTGCTCGACTGCCGCAATTAGGATTTTGATCCGGGCCGGAGTCATGGCTGCCGGGACCTCTAAAACCTTCAAGCCACTGGGATCGGCCTTTATCGTTGCTCCTTTGGCTCCTATGGTTGCCACGGCTTTGTCATTCGGCGCAATGCGTAATCGTATAGGATCCTCGGACTTTCCAATTTCTAAGGTCCGGGTAAAGATGGTTTTCTCTCCTAACGTCTCATAGCCAGGAAGCTCATGCACTTCTGTGTTACCGATGGTGTATTTGATGATGGCTCTTCCACCATGAAGGTAAGTGCCCTTATAATGAGTCCATTCACGCGGAAGAGGCCCGTAGGGTTTCCCGTCCCTTCCGAGGAACCTAGGATCTTTAAAGGTCCCGTCAGATGGTTTGCCTACGCCGGGTCCGACCGGATTTTCAAAGACCTTTTTCCCGACCAAGGATGCGTGGCTACCGTGCGATTGATCAAATGCAATGCCTCGCCAATCAATGTATCCTTTACCTTCCCAGGCAGATGCGACACGCATTGTGTCATGATCATAAAGGATCCATTTATTTCCTTGAGCAATGCCGCCAGGTCCTTCGTCAAGTCGAACAGCTATGCCCTTGTATGCTATGTTTCCCGATCCAACCTGTATGGTCCAGAACTGCACAGGGCCATAATCCATTTTTTTCCACTTAGGTTCTCCTGAGCCAAAAAGTTTTGGGCTCTGCGGACCCAGATCAAGGCCACGCGGCAATGAATTCAGGTATGCCTCGTCAACATCTACGAACTGTGATGGATTCTTTGTTTTGATGAAGGTTTCGCGTATGTAGTGAATCACGTCCCATTTTTGTTGAGGAGTCATCCATGGCTGAGCTACCATTTGGTTGAATCCTTTGGTGAGCGTTGTATACATTGACAGCGGATCCTTCCCGTTCTTGAATTCGCCTTTATGAAACCTGAGAGCCGTTGGTAGTGTTCCTTCTACCTTATCAGTGCCGTGGCATGTGATGCATAATCCATTGTAGATTCTTGCGCCTCTGTCCAGACTGTTATGATCCCATGCGTTTACAATTTGTGAGTGATCGGCATCCCCCAGTTCTGAAACATTGACTTCAGATATTTTGATCTGATCGTTATCCGCGGTGATGGATGTTTGCCACGCTACGAATCCGTCAATGACTGAAGGTTTTCCTTCCTGTATTTTTTTTCCGGGTCTCTCAGAATTTGTAGGAAGCCAGTTAAAATCAGGAGTATTTGTTTCAGCGACCCTATTGGAAACCGCGAGTAATGATTCTTTTTCATCGAGTCCTCTTTTCCAGTATCGTAAGTTACTGATCGTGCCTTCAAAGTCACCTCCGAAATCGGCTGTGCAGGCGCCTATCTGGAACAATGCTTTTGCGGGATCATTTGCGGAGAATGAGTTGTTTTCAGAAATTCTTTTCCCGTCAAGGTAAAGGCTAGCCTTTCCAGACCTTGTGACTAGTGCCGCTTCATGCCATTTCCCATCATCGATTTTTTTTGCGCCGGTGATCATCCCTTTCCAACCGATGTCATAAATCAGGCGACCCTCTCTTATATAAAGGGCCTTGCCATTCTTTAACCACTTCTCTCCAGGCACTGCTTTAGAGAATAGTGTACCATCGCCCTTGGTTTTGAATCTGACATAGGCAGTGAAATCTTTGCCCAAATCAAAAGGATCCTTTGACTGTTGCGGACTTGAAACAAATAAGCTCTTGCCCTCAATGTTTGTTTTCGTTGCTTTGCCTGCTTCTCCATATTCTTTGAACTCGGATAAAGGTTTGCCATTCATCCACCCTTTGATTCTTCCACGTTCTCCTTCTTTCTGACTGGCTCCGATTTCAATGATTCCCTCAGATCCTTGTTTGACTGAAAAAGAGACCGTGGCTCCTGGCGCGGCACTGATGGAAATGGTTCCGTCCCTATTTGACTGATACTTTGCTTTAAGGTGGAAATTTGCTATGGGCTTTTCACTTTTCCATAATTCGGCTGACTGAGCACATGGGCTAATGAAAAATATTAAGGCTAGGGAAATGAAAATACGCATCCGACTATCATACCATTTTAAACTCCATCGGTGGAGTAAAAAATACCCAGTATTTATTCGAGACACATGAGGTAACTAGCATCATCTAATGCGCACCTGGTGCTAACGCAAAGAACTGGCAGATCCCTTAATTTTCAGGAATTTCGTTGAGGGTGTAATATCCGATCTGATGCAAAAGTGCCTTACCTTCAATGTTCTTGATCCCGGGAAGGTTAAGTTCATGCACGTTTCCCTTAACTAGCCCATCTATTTTCAAGTAAACACTTTTTTTGTCCTGTGAAACTGATGCTGATTTTATTGCAGGAGTGCTCTTGTCCACGACGGGGCTCCCGTATCCGCTCTGATATATGTAAGTGTATGAATCCATTTTGTAACTTGCCAGATCGGATCCGGATTTTTCATCAATTGGTTCAGTGAAAATAACTTCAAATCCATCCGGTTTGGCTCTCATTTCAAGGACCTCGAACGGATTCTTACCATTAAAATAGCACCTTTCCAGAGCAAAGCGTTTTCCCCCTCTGGCTCCCCAGCCTCGGTCAGTTCCTCCAACGAACATGTTACCGTCGGGCCCAAGACGCACTGCGACATTGCCCGACTTGAACCTGCCTCTGAAAGGAAACGCGGCTCCCTGATAGACTCCGTTCACTTTCTCGAGTGCTACCCTGAGTACTGTGGACATGGTCTGTTCCCCAACAAATAACTGATTAGTGAATGGTCCGAATTTTCCTGTCGTATCACATGCGATGCCGGTCGGTGAGTTGCTCAGTTTTCCGTGAGGAAACATTGCTGCTGGTGGAACAAGTTCCGGGATCTTATCTCTTTCCGTTGATATTCTGCTTCCGCTCTTCGGGTCCTGAGGCCTTTTACCAATCGCATCNGTCAATTCATAATATTTGTTGCCGGTGGGGTTCCCAACAAATCCTCCTACAGGTAATGGTTTAATGGAGCTTGTGCCATTCCAAAGGCCTTGGTTGTCGCAGTAAAACATGTCCCCAANATGGTTCTGACCAATTCCTCCCGGTGAACGTATTCCGCTCGTTGTGGGGAGCATTTTCCCGTCAGGAGTCACTCTTACGCACCATCCTCTGAAATCTGAGCTCGCGCCGCCTGATCCGGTCAGGCACAGAACGACCCATATATTTCCTTCCGGGTCATGCCTGGATCCGAAAGCGTATTCATGGTAATCCCCGTTAATTCCCCATGCCGAGGAAACACTTTCAAAAATATCCGCTCTGAAATCACCGTCCTCATCTTTCATTCTGGTGACTTCGGGTCTTTGTGTGGCGTAAAGCCAACCATCTTTCCAGGCCAATCCCAATACTTCATGCAGTCCCGTTGCCCAAGGGATCCATTTATCATCTCCCGGATCATCTGTGTATGCTCCCTCGACAACATANATGTCACCTCGGCGCGAACTCACAGCGATGCGTTTTCNGGGCAGAACTTCAATCCCACCNACTTCCAGAACGATGCTNTCTGGAATAGGTATTTCAACGATTGGATAATGTTCTGTTTCCTCTTTGGGATTTTGGGAAATTGATAAAGAGCTCAGTGAAATAGTAATTAATAATGAAAAGATTATTTTTTTCATAAGAATGGTATGATTTTTATTGCCAACTGATGGTTTGCTCGATCAGGGCCGAGTCATTATTAAATTTCAGAGGAATGAGGAGCTCTTTCTTTTCTCCAATTTCTCGTATGAGGGGATCTCCTTCAGATTTGAAATTGAGTGCAGTGCTATCATNAATCAGATAAGTGCCATCATCTGTTCTCTCTATTGATTGTCCCGAAGCGGCCCTAAAATATAAATTCTTTACCGGATCTCCTTTGATTTTTATGATCCGTTTAAAAGAAAATTCTGATGATTCAAAGGATCCCTGAGGCGAAGGCATGTCTTCTATAGACAGGGTTCCGAAAGTGTATTGGAATGCGGGGATCCTTTCCTCTCCCGTTAACCTGTATCCATTAAACACGTAACCTCCCTTTACCATTGGCAACTGTGCATTTTCTTTCCTAAATAAAGAATCGGGCCAAGGTTCTTTGGAGTCATCGAGGATTGCGAAAGGAACACCAGGAGGGCCATTGATGACAGATTCNCCTGCCGGTGGCTGGTACCCTTGACCTCTCCCGTTCCAGTGCCTTTTTGCATCAATGAAGTCTCCGAGCCAGAGCATNGCAATGCGCATGTTGTTGGCATCATAGGCCAAATTGAGCCCNCCGGGATAGCCGACTCCAATGGCTCTTGAGCCCGCTCCCTGGATGAAATTTCGGTAAATGCGAGCCTCATTCTCTGCAACGAGTAATTGTCCGCTAGGTGAATTTCCGCCAGAAGACCTTCTGTTCACGGAGAGGGGCATTTCTTTTTTGGANCCCGGAATTCTCCATCCAACATAAAGTGATTCTTGGCCGCCCCCTTCAAAGTATTGCACTTCTATNTGGTGNGATCCTTTTTCCAGTTTCACTTTTCCNGATTTGGGAGTGTCCCCATGAATACCGTCATGATCAATGANAATTTTTCTATCGATGAGAAGCCTGGACCCATCATCAGAACTGACAGTGAATACATAGTCTCCTGATTTAGGGGCTTCAATGTTTCCTCTGAAGACTATACCAAAGGAGTCTTTCTCCTTCGTGCAGGAAAGATCAAACTTTCCACTAGGCACGTGGTCCGTTGCGGAAGGCTCTATTTTATTCCAATCAGGTATTTTTTTCCATGAACCCTTGAACAGAGTGAACGTCAGTTCACTGAGAGGATTTATTTCTTTCGAAACAATCATTGTTCCTCTCATTACCTGGGCATGGCCAGGTAAAGTGCAAACATACGGATATTTTCCTGTTCTTTTTGGCGCGGTGAAATAGAGAGTCGNGGACGAATGGGGGTCGGCCATCTTGCTGGCNAAGAGAAGGTCAGGGTGCTTTGGTACCCAGTGCTTGGCAAATCCGTCGGCCCCTAACTTCCATGCCNCCTGAGCAACTTTCATGTCTTTCCCTTTCNCTGGCTTTGTGATCACCAAGTTGTGATGCATGTCATCCTGATTTCGAATTATCAGTTTGATTTTTTTTCCGGGATACACAGTAATGACCGGCCTATTGTATTTCATTTCCCCTCTGAGAGTTGTGATCTCAATTATTGTGTCTGGTTCACCAAATCCTTCGGGAGCCGCATTGTTTTGAATCCACTTGGCAATATATTCCTGATCCTCTTTGCTTAGTTTNGCCAATGGCACGGGGCCGCTCTTCCCGTTCGGGGCACGGAGAATCACATTCTTATCAACAACATCAACGATTCCNGCTTTGATTTTTCTGCCGTCCATGTGAGACCAAGTTCTNGCTCCCGGATCATCTATTTTGTCTTGGCCTATGACGGAAANAGGAATGAATAAAACGNAGAAAAGGAATGAGGCTTTAATGATACCCATGATTTTAGCTATTTAAGGCAGACCCTCAGATTTATCTCAACGATCTTTTCCCATTTATTTCAGAATTGAGCCGGGAAATGCTCTTTCGTAAGACTCTGANAATCAATATAGTTAAGAATCATTAAATAATAGCCTTTTATGCTCCATTTTTTTTATTATAAGGTTTCATGCCCCTGCTTGACTGTGATCAGATAAGAAGTATCCTATGCGCCCCTATAATGATCCGAACCTATATTGTAAGATCATTGAACTAATTGAACGACCATGAAACGTACTTATCAGCCCTCAAAGCGCAGCCGCAAGCGTCAGCACGGATTCCGTGCAAGGATGAAGACTAAAAGTGGTCGGGGCATTATCAAAAGGCGCCGTCAGAAAGGGCGCAAGAGGCTCATTCCTAAGGGGGCAGAATTGCATTACAAGCGCCATAGGCAGACCTAAATTGTTTATCTGAGCTTGATTATGGCTCGGNAAAGTAGACAATCACGTATAAACATTACTGATTATGCGGTTAAAGCGCCCAATGCGCATGAAATCACGTAGCGAGTTTTCGCGTGTGCGCAATGAAGGAAAGACATTTTCAGGAAAGTATCTTGTTCTGGGAGTTCTTGCGGATCGGGACATTATACCAAAAATGAAGTTTGGTATTATTTTGACAAGGAAGATAGGAAATGCAGNGATTAGGAACCGTGTCCGGCGCCGTTTACGAGGGATTATCAATTGTTGGGGTGATTCTTTGAACTTTTCCGGTTATCTTGTCATGATTCCCAGATACAAGGCACCCGTTGCTACATTCAAAGATTTAGAATCTGATTGGAAAGAACTTATTTGCCGCGCGGGCCTTGTTCCTGAGGGCCAACTTCTATGAAGTACTTAATCAAATTGCTGATCCGGTTTTACCAGATTCTAATTTCACCATTAATTCATATGATTGGTGGTCCGAATTCAGGTTGNCGGTTCGATCCAACGTGCTCAGAATATTTTTTACAGGCAGTTCAAAGTTATGGCACTTTCCGTGGATCTATATTAGGAATAAAGAGAATATTGAGATGCGGTCCATGGGGAGGGCANGGGCATGACCCTGTTCCCTTAAGGACAGAACNGATTTTAAGAGAAGAAGATAATAAAAAGCAAGATTTACTGAAACATGGATAGAACTGGTTGGATAGTTATAATCGCTTGCTCGTTGGGCCTCTTTGTGNGGTTTGATNCTCAAAAGAAAAGTTTTGAGAAGCAGCAGAGANANCTCGCNGAACAGAATCAGCAAAATTCTCANCCAGTGAATGGAGAGGGCGCTGAGAAGGAAAAGGAAACAAAAGAGATTCAGAAAGATCCGGTCATCGATCCTGTTAAGGAACAGTCCGTGACTCTTTCAAACGGAGTAGCTGATTGGACATTCACCAACATTGGAGGAGGAATCAAGACAATNGTGCTCAAGGAGCATGATCTGGAGAGTCCTGAGGTCGTTGAAAAAGAGGGTCTTGAAAAAGCTTCGTCCATTGTCCTCAATGAGCATTCAAAGTTTCCGATTGGGACCCTGAGTAAGGGCATTGGACAATTTGAGGGTTTGAATTATACGGTAGTTTCTCAGACCAAGGATCGGATCGAGTTTCGTGCGGAGAGTCCTGAGCAATTGCAGGTCACCAAGACCTTTAATCTGGCTGCTGATGAGGATCCTGGTGGAGGCTATATCGTGAAGATGGATTTGGACCTCAAGTATGTGGGTCAGAGCGGCAACTATAGCCTCAATGATTATTTCTTATATGCAGGATCCGCGTCTCAGCTTCAGGATGGTAATTCGAGGGACCTTTATACAGGATTTGAATATTTGCGGGGTTCTAAGGACAAGTTCAGNAGCCTAAATTATTTAAAAAAGGANAAGGATGATATTAAGGGTAGGGAGTTGCATGAAAAGCTACAATGGGTAGGGGTGAGTAATCAGTTCTTTTCAACAAATTTGTATGTGAGNGAATCCTATGAATCATCAGTTTGGGCGAGTCGTTTTGAGGTTGAGGTTGGTTCGGACCAGTACGCATCAGAGGGAGCAATTGGATTACCAAAAAATATTATTTTAAATCCCGGAGAGTCCAAGTCTTGGGAGTATGAAATTTATACGGGACCCAAAAGCTATCAGATCCTTAAGGGCCTTGACGGTAGGAGGAAGGAAATCGTTGGTTTTGATCGGATGCCTATATTCGGCTTTTTCGCAGAGCCTTTTGCCGTTCTTTTGAGCTGGCTCATGAATGTACTGTACAGTGGCCTTGGCAATTTCGGTTGGGCTATTATTTCTATTACAGTCATCATGCGTTTATTGATATGGCCTATCACAGCAAAAGGCACACGGGCCATGAAAAAGATGAGCAAGCTTGCGCCCATGATGCAGGAAATTAGGGAGAAGCACAGTAATAATCCTCAGAAAATGCAGCAAGAGACGATGAAGTTGTACAGGGATTATGGAGTCAATCCTGTCGGCGGATGCTTGCCCCTTTTGCTTCAGATGCCGATCTTTATTGGCTATTTTGCAATGTTGCGTTCTGCGGTTGAGCTTCGACATGAGGAATGGCTTGGTTGGGTCAATGATTTGTCATTACCTG
The DNA here is from genome assembly GCA_002708885.1 of Verrucomicrobiales bacterium. Lineage (GTDB taxonomy): Bacteria > Verrucomicrobiota > Verrucomicrobiia > Verrucomicrobiales > DEV007 > EC70. The sequence goes on from PAPL01000038.1 coordinate 20,434, forward strand.
ATAGTGTCGGTGTGATTCCTGGCATAGGGATACCAATTAATATTCTGCCTCTATTGATGGGCATTACCATGATGTTTCAAATGCGAATGACACCGCAGGCCGCCGGGCCGAATCAGAAGCAAATGCAGATCATAATGTCAATCATGCCAATTTTCATCACTGTGATCTGCTACAACTTTGCCTCTGCCCTTGCTCTTTATTGGACCGCCGGCAACATTTTCAGTATTGGGCAGACTTGGATCTCGCAAAAGTTCGGTAAGGAAGTTGAACTGAAGAAAGTCGACCGGAGCATGAAAAGGCCACCATTAGGCCCGCCCGGAGCAAAGACTAAATCTCCAAAGCCTCAGCAAGTCAGGACCGGAGGAGGAGGCAGGAGAAAGAGGCGTTAATGGTGTTTGTGTTCTGTAATTATCAGGATTTATTAATAATTTCCCGTGTTTTTTATGCTTCTTTACAGGAATCAGCTTGATTCTTGCTTTAATTGTGATAATCGAATAACCCTTCTTTGACCATGAGTTCTAAGAAGAGTAAGATTATAAGAACCAATTATATAAAATCTTATTTTTAACTTCTCCATTAATCCGCAAAATTAAACAATCCCTTATATAGAAACATTTTTACAGTTATTGTGGCCTCATGGTCCTTACTCATAAGAAAATTATTCTATCTGATAGATCTGCTATGAAAACAGAACTCGTTGAGAAAGCTTTGGAAGTTATATCTGACCCGCCCCTGCTAATTAATCTGGTCTCTAAGAGGGTCCAGCAGTTAAACAGTGGAAGGAGCCCGTTAATTACTATGGTTGAAAGGATGGGCACTGCGGACATTGCTTTGACTGAAATCATTGAAGGTAAGATTGTCCTGGAGGGCGATCATACTGAAGAGTAAATCCTCTGCGCCATGTCGCAGGAAATATCAAAGAATCGTAAAGCCTTTCACGACTTTAATATTGTCGATAAGTTCGAGGCTGGTATCGAGCTGAGAGGCACTGAAGTCAAATCGATACGTGAAGGACATGTTCATTTGAGGGATGCGTTTGCAGTTGTTCAGAGCGGACAGATCTTCCTTCTGGGCTGTGATATCAAGCCATATTCCTCTGCCAGTCATGAACAGCATGAACCAAGAAGGCCCCGCCGCTTGTTATTACATAGGCGGGAAATAAATAGGATCGAAGTAAAACTGGAGGAGAAAGGTTTTTCTATGCCAGCTCTGCGTCTCTATTGGAAAGAAAAAAGGGTCAAAGTTGAACTTGGTTTAGGGCGCGGAAAGGCTCAGTACGATAAGAGAGATGCTCTAAAGAAAAAGACTCAGGACCGTGAGGCGAAGAGAGAAGTGGCCCGGTTCAATAGAGGNTAAATGNCAGATCAAAGTGCGCGCCACTCATGACCCATTTCAGCGAGGAGCAGATTAGATTCCTCCGGTCCCCAGGATCCGGCCGGGTACTCTGCCATCGGTGACTTTTGATCAGACTCATGCCATGCCTCTTCTATCGAATCAATGAATACCCATGCATTCTCAACTTCGTCCCGCCGGGCAAAAAGTGTGGCATCTCCTATCATTGCATCGATGAGGAGCCTTTCGTATGCCTCAGGTGATCCTTTTTCAAAGGATGACCAGTAATGAAAATCCATTTTAACCGGCTCAATCTTTAAACTTGTTCCGGGCTTTTTTGAGAGCATGAGTACAGACATTCCCTCGTCAGGCTGAATTCTGATAGTGAGTATATTACTTTCTCCAGCGCCGGGAAGTTTCTGAAAAAGAACATTGGGAGGTGATTTAAGATGCAATGAAATCTCTGTCGTTTTTTTGGGCAGTCTTTTACCCATTCNTATATAAAATGGAGTACCTTCCCATCGCCAGTTATCTATGAATAGTCGCATTGCGACATAAGACTCTGTCATGCTTTTTGGGTCGACCCTATCTTCTTCTCTGTAAGCTTTTACCGGTTCCCCATTAATGTTGCCGTCAATGTATTGTGCGCGGATCACATTTTTGGCCACCTGCTCCGGATCCATTTTCCGTATTGTTCTTAATACTTTTACTTTTTCATCACGGACACTGTCAGCGGAAAGGTCAGTGGGAGGTTCCATTGCAACTAAACTGAGTAGCTGCAGTAAATGATTCTGTACCATGTCCCTAGTGGCCCCGGCCTTATCGTAGTAACCGCCGCGCCCTCCTTCCATGCCCAGATGTTCTGCGCATGTGATTTGCACATGATCAATGAATCGGCTCCTCCATAACGGTTCAAATATGGAATTNGCAAAACGCAGGACCATTATGTTTTGAGCGGTTTCCTTTCCCAAGTAGTGATCAATGCGNTAAGTGTCTGCTTCAGAAAAGGTCTCATTTNCTACCGCATTTAAATCCTGTGCGCTTTTTAAATNAGATCCGAATGGTTTTTCAATGATGACTCTGGACCATGAATTTGGATTAGCGTTATTTAGGCCTGTGGACTTCAGGTTNTCTAGGACTACCGGGAANAATTCCGGTGCGGTNGAAAGATAGAAAAGGCGGTTATGGTTNCTTTCATTTTCTGATTCAATTGNATCAAGGTGCGCAGNGAGTGTTTTATAGGAATTCGAATCATTTAAATCTCCGCGATGATATGTGAATGAGGATACGAACTTCTTCCAGGCCTCAGGGTCATGGCCTGAACGCGAATTTTCGCGGTTCGAATTTTCCAATTCCTCCTGCCACTGCTGGTCTGTCTTATCACGCCTTGCGAACCCGATGACTCTGAGATTTTTCGGCAGTTCGTTATTTAGGAAAAGATTATAAAGTGCNGGAACCAGCTTTCGATGGGTCAGGTCACCCGTGGCTCCAAAAATTACAATTGAGCAGAATTCAGGAATCTGGCGCGATTTGAACCCTCGTCTGAGTGATGTGACGGAGGATTCTGGCATGAATTTGGTAATGGGTTTTAGGCGATAATGATTTCAGGNTAACTGATCTGTAGCNGGCTAAGAGATCTTNNAATTAACTCAATATATTAGAAATAAGGGNCAAGTCTTGTTATCAATCAAGGCAAGGGGAATTCTTTATTCAAATCTAGTACCTTCAAACGGATCTTCTCCAGTAATCCAGGATCTTCCCTATTTTCAAGTGCTTCATGAATGAAGTCTGCCACGGTTAGCATTTCCTTTTCCTTCATTCCTCTCGTAGTGACGGCGGGTGTTCCGATTCTAATTCCACCCGCTTTGAATGGACTTTCGGTATCGAATGGAATCGAATTTTTATTGACGGTGATTCCGGCAGAATCGAGTGCGGTCTGAGCCACTTTACCGTTAATGCCCTTTGGCCTGACATCGACGAGCATCAAGTGGTTATCTGTTCCTCCTGATACGATCCTATAACCGTGTCCTATGAGGCGACCGGCAAGTTCAGAGGCGTTTTTGATAATTTGATTTTGATATTCTTTGAATTCAGGNCTTAGAGCCTCTCCGAAGCACGCAGCTTTTGCCGCAATTACGTGCATCAGGGGGCCTCCCTGAACTCCCGGAAAAACCATACTGTCTATCTTTTTGCCCCATTCTTCATTGCAAAGGATCAAACCTCCACGAGGGCCNCGAAGAGATTTATGGGTAGTGGTNGATACAAAATNAGCGTAACCAATCGGTGAAGGATGAACTTCTCCTGCCACAAGACCGGCAATATGAGCCATGTCGACAAAGAGCAATGCATTAACGGACTTTGCTATTTGAGACATTCTTTCAAAATCAATGATGCGCGGATAGGCCGAAGCGCCTGCCGTGATCATCTTCGGCTTCACTTCTTCCGCTTGTTTTTGAAGGGCGTCATAATCGATTGTCTCTGTTTCTTCATTCACACCGTAAGCTGAAATTTCATAAAATTTGCCGGAGAAATTTGCTGGATGACCGTGCGTGAGGTGACCGCCATGTGATAGATCCATTGCTAAGATCTTATCNCCATGCTCTAATGCACAAAAATAAACGGCGGCATTGGCTTGGGACCCTGAATGCGGCTGAACATTTGCATGCTCTGCACCGAAGATTTGCTTGGCACGGTCAATTGCCAGTTCCTCAGCCAAATCAACATTNTCACATCCGCCGTACCAGCGGCGGCCAGGGTAACCCTCAGCGTACTTGTTTGTTAATAGGCTCCCTTGCGCTTCACGCACAGCGGCGCTGGCGAAGTTTTCACTGGCAATGAGNTCAATATTGTTTTGCTGTCTTTGTATCTCTTTACTGATNGCGNTTGANAGTTCTGGATCCTGATCAGTNATTGGTGCGACATTAGAGTTGATTTTATTTACTCTTCGTTCGTGCCNNCCTCCGCTTTCAAAATCAGCACCGAGGAACGCTGATAGGATTTGCTTTGCGGTTTCCTCATCTNTTCTTTGAGCGCCGATGCAAAGCACATTCGCATCATTGTGNACTCGGGTNAGTGTCGCATCCTCTGGAACATTGACGACGGCTGCCCTTATCCCGGGATGTCGGTTCGCAGCAATGCTCATACCTATTCCGGAATGACATACAAGAACGCCGAACGAGGCCTCTCCGCTTGTCACTTTCTTGCTAACAGCATGAGCGTAGTCCGGATAATCTGTTGAGTCTGCAGAATCTGCTCCCAAGTTCTCAATCTCATAATCATTTTCCTTAAGGTAATCACAGAGCATTTCCTTTAGGCTGTAGCCTGCATGGTCACTGGCAATAGCTATGGAATGAATATTAGGCATTTTAACGTCAGGCTATTTAATTAATTATTTGTTTTAATGAATTTAACGATACTAGGAAGTGATTCATTTAAAAGATTTCTTGTATGCTCATATTCATTGCGGTTGCCCCCATAAGGGTCAGGTACGTCCTGACCAGCCATTAACTCGTTATCACAAAACTCAGTTACCAGAAAGGCCTTTTCTGCCGCATCCGGAAACATTTGCTGCACCGTGTAAAGGTGACTCGCGGACATGGTGAAAATATGACTTGCCCAGTCAATCAGTTTCCGGTCCAGGAATTGGCTCTTATTCGAGGACAGGTCAATTCCCTCCTCCTCAAGTATGTCCAGTGTGTATTTGCTGGGTCCCTGACCTCCTCCGGTCGCGACTCCTGCTGACTGGACTTCGAAGGAGGATTCATCTTCTTCGGTTATTTTCCGAAAAAGGCCTTCGGCCATCGGGCTCCTGCAAATGTTACCGGTGCAAATAAATAGAATGGAATAGTTCAAATCCTTGACGCAAAAATGCTGAATTGAATGCTAATTATTTCTGGTCGCCAGTTCTCTGAGTGTGTCGTATTGCTGTTCGATACTGTCACAGGCTCCAACGTCTAGTATATCTGCCCTCTTGAGACGACCTGCTCTCTCTTTCACATCAATTGTTATATCTGCAAACTGCATTGCTAATTTGACGCTTTGAGGGACTAAGAGCCTGTTTGCTAAGTGCAAAGAAATCGTATCATTGATGTCGGGTGAAATGTAGTGTCCAACTGCAAGCTCTTCTCCACTCCAAGGCCCGCTAATGATTGATGTGGAAGTTCCGTCCATTATGCTGGACATGGCATCTTCATTATCGAGCACTCCATATTCCTTAGCCTTTGTATAGTTCTGTCTAAAAGCGTCTCTGAGAAGATTGTTGACTATTTGGGTGTTGTTAGTTGCTTCCTGAGCCTCTTCGAAAATCTGATCTATGCTAAATTTCTCTGACCCCTTATTTTCTTCAATTTTCCGAAGAAGGTAAATGGCCCGGTACATTCTTGTTACGGCTTCATCATCATTGAAAGGTTTAGCATTTTCACTGTGATCCATTAACTCGGCGAATTCAGCCACATAGCTTTCGTATGCTTTACTTTTATCCCTCCAGTCTTTCCAATAGGTGAATCCTATTATTGCTAAAGCGATGAAGATTATTTTCCAGAAGTAGTCAGCAATCATGGGTCAGTAATCGTATTAATCTATAATAATTGAATTTTTCTTCAAGGTTTTGCCGCGGTTTGTGCCGCATCGAAATTATCTTTGATGTATTCCTCGTCCCGACAATGGACTAATGCATCATTAATTGATATGTGCTTATTAATCAATAAATGAGCCAAGCTCTCATCAATTGTATGCATGCCTTCCTGTGTTCCGATTTGAATCAGACCAATGAGTTGTTCGAATTTGCGTTCGATCATGCATGCCCGAATCCCGTGATTGATTTTCATGATTTCGGATGCCATGACCCTGCCTGGATGATCCTGACGCTCAATGAGTCTTTGGGAAACGACAGCCTGAAGACAATTTGATAATTGAGTGATAATCATCTCCTGTTGGTCAGCAGGAAAAACATCTATCATTCGGTCCAGTGATTTTGGTGCATCGATGGTGTGCAATGTGCTAATTACAAGGTGACCTGTTTCCGCGGCTGTTATGGCTGTACGTATGGTTTCAAGGTCACGCAATTCGCTCACGACAATGATGTCCGGATCCTGCCTAAGAGCGGACCTTAAGGCATTTGAGAAACTATGAGTATCAGGTCCAATTTCGCGTTGTTTGACTAATCCATATCCGTGATCAAAAACATACTCGATCGGGTCTTCTATTGTCACTGCGACGCATGATCTTTCCCGGAGAATTTTTTGTATCATGGCAGCGATAGTTGTTGTTTTGCCAGCGCCTGTGACTCCGGTCACCAATATCAATCCTTGGCGTAAAGAGCACAGATCACTAACGGATGGGGCATGACCAAGCTGTTCTAGGCTTGGTATTTCAGTGGGAATGTAACGGAAGGACCCTTCGATTGTGCCTCTGACATAGTGTGCATTTGCCCGAAAACGTCCGACGTCTTTAATTGAGATTGAAAAATCAAGTTCAAGGTCCTCTTCGAGCCTCGCTCTTTGTGATTCCGAAATGACTCCAAGCACTAGCTCTTTTGCTTCATCTGCATCGATGTCCTGATCTGCAAGGGCTTCCAATATGCCATTCTTTCGGCACGCCGGGGGGGCTCCGCTTGTGATGTGAAGGTCCGAACCGCCACGGTTACGTGTTTCGGTTAGATAATCAACGATATGGGCTTTTTCACTCATTTATTTTAAGTTAGGAAATGCCACGCATTGCGCGGTCAAAGTCAGATTCGTTACCAGAAGCTGCGGCTGCAATTTCAGGTGTTAAATTTCCATTCTGAGCAGCTTCTACGAGAGCGTGCATGAAAAGCTTATTGTTTGGGTTGTCTCCGCGTCCTATAAAATCAACGATTTCAGGGATCCTGGACTCCCGGATATAGTTTCTGACGACTCCTGTATTTTCCACATGCTCAGTCACGAGGAAAAGTCCCTCCGATGCGGCCGGTAACAGGATTTGGCAGCAGATTCCGATCAGCATATTAGATAAGAGCTGAAGCTGGCTCTCCCGCTCCTCACTAGGGAAAAGATTAGTCAGTCGTTCGACTGTCTCGGAGACATTTGCACTGTGAAGCGTTGCAAGTACCAGATGACCTGTTTCTGCCGCTTGCAGTGCTATCTGCGCCGTTTCCGGATCCCTTATTTCACCAAGCAAAATAACATCTGGTGCTTGCCGCAAGGAACTCCTTAATCCTCTGGCAAAGGAATCTGTATCGGTGTGCACTTCTCTTTGTGTGAATAGTGACTGCTTTGATTCGAATAAATATTCGATAGGATCCTCAATAGTGACAATGTGCTTTGCTGAATTCTGATTTAACCATTCCAGACTAGAAGCTAGAGTAGTTGATTTTCCCGATCCGGTCGGACCCGTTATCAGTATGATGCCTGCCGGAGCCATGACCCACCTAGTCAAAAGATCAACTGGTAGGCCGAGAGTTTCTAGGTCCGGGATCTCAGTATTTATCTGTCTAAGAACGGCTCCAAGCTTTCCTAAGTGCCGGTGCAGATTGACACGAAAACGGACTCCGTTATGTGCCACGTAGCTTGAGTCCCGGTCCCCGTCATATTCTGGATCAGCTCCGCACCTTTTCCAAAAGGAAACGATATCGTCTTTTTCTACCGGGTCATCACCCGCAATCATTAGTTGTCCATTGACTTTCATCCGCGCAACGCTCCCTTCGCTGATGAAGATGTCGCTGGCTTTATTTTCAAACGCGGCCTTGATGAGGGCCTCAATCATTGAGCTCATGTTAGCCGATCTTTAACACCCGGTAGAGGATGAGACAAGTGTCATTGGTCTATATGACATTGCTGTCATTTATCATTAACTTAATAATCCAAGAAATGTGCTTTTTGGCCGGAACGTGTTTCGGGCCATTATCTTCTGGGATAATCCTGATTTGATTCTAGTTCTTCTTTGTTTGGCGTTTCACTGGGGATTCCATCCTTTGGAATTTCCAGTCCTGCAATCCAAGCCACTGCATTGAGTCCGACTTTTCTGAAATTATCATCTCCCCAATTATTGTGAACATGTGCTCCGGTGAATCCGAATCCTCTTCCTGCTCCGTTCTCGTTTTCGGTTGCCCAAACAACGTGTTGTTTTTCTTTCCTTTCGAGGACTGATGCTCGGACATGCGGGTTGCCGCTGTGAGCCCCGTCTCTCCGTTTCAGTGTTTCTGGCCCTGGAAGAGCACTCAGTATTGGAGTGATTCCTTTCATGTCAGGTCGGAACCTCATGTGATAGTACCATTCATCATTAATTTTAAATGGCTGAACTCCATTTGCTACCGGATGATCGGGTAACGATTTGAATTCTGGGATCCAGTGAGGATTAACGGACCAGTGCGCTTCGAAGAATCCGCCCATCCATTCCAGAAATTTATCTCCTCCCTGCTTGCCTTTAGGAATTTCAACTGCGTAATGAATGCAACCGACTCCCATTCCTTTTTTCTGAAAATGATCGATTTGTCTGAGGTGAAATTTTGCCATATGGCCCCCGCCGCCGGTGCAGAACATGACCAACGCGTCAGCATTCTGCATAGCTGTAGGATCCTTAGGCCATCCGTTCTTATATAATGAGGTGACTACTTTATCCCCATAATGGGCCCGGAGACGTTTCGCGAGCAGAATATTACCTGCGTTATGCTCATGACTTCCCCAGCCGTGGGAACGTGTGCCTGCATAGAAACATATTTTTTTTGCATCCTCGAGCTTCAGTCTCTTAAGCATTATGTCCTTGAACTGTACTTTCATCGGAGGACCAGCATGGAGCTGTAGTGCCAGTAGGCCCTGCCTTCTCTTGTTCGGACCATTATCTGTGACTTCTGCCATCAATGTGCCATTGATTGACTGCTTGATGTTGTACCCTTTTGCAATGATGTGAAATTCATTCCACTCACCTTTCTTAATTGCTTTATTTAATTCTTTGGGATCTCCTACCGGATCTCCTTGGATTTTCTTGTTTTTTTCATTCACAGTTACTCTTTGCCCTCTTTTTGCGAAAACACCCCCGAACTGTTCGCCATAAATCGTTCCAGACCAAGTGTCTCCGGCCTCGAAGTCTGACTGATATCCCCCGATTCTCCATTCGTCAGCTTTCCCATTTAATTTGAAACTCCGAATTTGAATGCCTGAATTACCTCCTTCGATTTTAAATTTCAGTTTCAGTTCAAAGTCATCAAGTTCACCTGCTTCCCAAATGATGAATGTATTTCCTCTGGTCGGGTTCTGGGCAGTGGTCTGACCGGTAATGGCTCCGTCCTGAACGCTCCAGAACTTAGGGTCGCCGTTCCAATTATTTAATGACTTGCCGTCAAATATTGGAGCGAATCCATCAGCGTCACTTCCATGATTGTCTGCATGTGCACTGAATATTGAGATGCTTAATATTGAGATAAATGTGAGAATTTTCATTTGTTGCATTTTAGCTCTAGGGCTTGAGCGAGGCAAGCTCTTGTGACAAGAGTTAATGAGATGAAAAAAGGAGATAAATCGCCAGAACTTACTGAATCCTCGGATTCTGGTCTTGGATTGGTGATGTTTGATGCTCTTTTGGCTCACTTTGCCGGGCATGACCATGTTCCTGATCTGGATCCTGCCCTCATAAAGGCGATGCGCCTCGAATTTGAGCGGAGTGAATTTTTTGGTCAGGACATGCGTCACCTTTGGATGATGCTTGAGAGTGTAGTTACTAAATCGATGCGCTATCCAGGAATTAATGAGGATCGAATAAATTTATTGAATCTTGCCTGTGGTTATTGCGAAGAGGGAGCCGTTCTCCCGGCTTTCTGGGGACGCTGTGGTCAGAAAGTCCATCAGTTTTCAATAGATTTAAGGGACGCGGAAATTGATAAAGCCAAACGGCGTTATGCTGCCACAGAAAAAATGTTTAGGAGGGCCGGATTACCTGATGTCCGTGAATTATCACGAACTTCCGAGACCGTTGAATTTATTGCTGATGATGCAATTCATCTTGCCGAGTACGGACAGATTCCATCTCAATTCAATGTCATATTTATCAGACATCAGAACTTGTGGCATGACCGATCCACTTGGCAGCGGATTTACGATTTTGCTTTGAACCGTCTCACCGATGACGGCCTTCTGATTATCACATCATACTTTGACAGGGAGCATCACCTTGCCCTTGAGTTAATTAAAATGCTCGGAGGTAATGTTTTAGTCAGTGAGCGCAATCATTTGTCACGGGAACTCTCATACCCGGGAAAGTCCATTGACCGTCATGTGGCGGCCATATCTAGGAATAAATAATTACAATGCTGAGCACCTCATTATGGGTGCCTTCCCTTGAATGTCAGTTCGGCTACTCCTGACTTATCAAGATCCCCCTTGCCGCCAGTGACAAGTTTATTGAATTGTGCACAGGTCGCATCATTGAGAGGCAGGCTGATTCCGACCTCTTTTGCAATGTCAGCTGCTATTCCTGAATCTTTGGCTGCATGTTCCGCGCTGAACCAAGCCTCGTGGTCACGAGCGATCATGTCTTCGGCATCAGTTTCGAGTACACGTGAATTGGCGCCTGTTTGCGAGAACACATCACAGACCATTTCCAAGTCGAGACCAAGTGAATCGGCTAAACCTAATCCTTCCGCCAGTCCTGCGGTATTAATGTTCATGACCATATTTACGAGTGCTTTGACCTGTGCTGCTTTCCCAATCTCACCGATGTGTTTGAGATTAATGCTCATGTCCTCGAGGACCGGTTTCATTTGGTCGAACAGTTCTGCCTTGCCTCCAATCATAAGATAGAGTTTGCCTTCCCTTGCCTGAGGTATGCTTGAAGCCATGCATCCTTCTAATGCTCCTGCACCGGCCTCTTCCGCGGCTTTTGCAACTTCCTGTTGTATTCCCGGGGAAAGTGTAGCGCAGTTCACAAAGGTTTTTCCTTCGGCATTTTGCAACAGATTATCCTCATCTGAAAAATAGATGCTTCTCATGGCATCATCATTTGTGATGACAGTGAAAATGACATCAGAGGACTCGGTCACGTCCGCGAGATTTTCAGCATGGGAGCATCCAAGCTCCTGCGCCAGTTCCGCTGCTGCCTCTTTATTAATATCATTAACTGATGAAATAGTATAACCTCGATCTTTAAGGTTTCTTGCCATGTTGGCGCCCATGCGGCCAATTCCTACAAATCCAATTTTTTGACTCATGATTCGGTATGTTTAGTTATTTTTAAATTCAGGGTAAAAGGGATTATTCTTTTTCTCTTCTCCGATTGATGACATAGGCCCGTGGCCGGGACAAATCACCGTATGATCGGGTAGAGTAAATATATATTTCCTGTTTGTTTTTAATGCGTCCATATATGACACCACGCCTCCGCCCATTGATCCAGCAAAAAGCGCATCTCCGACAATAGCAACTGGCCTTTCTAAGCCATTAATCACGTAAGTCAGGCCTCCTTTGGAATGTCCCCAAGTCAGGCGAGAGTTAACAGACAGGTTTCCGATTGAAAAATTGTGCCCATCCTCAATCAGTTCGGCCTCTTTAATAGGCTCTTTTTCACTCACATATACCCTGATGGATGGAAAACTAGATTTGAGCCGTGCAAGATCCGCAATGTGATCTGTGTGAGTGTGCGTTAAGTAGATAGATTCTAGGTTCAGATTATTTGAATGAACAGTATCGATTAATTGCTGCGAATCGGCTCCAGTATCAAATGCTACTGCTGTGCGGTTAGATCTGTCCCAAACGAGATAGGAATTCACGTACATGTCGGACCATTTTGTATTGTACATTTCTAGTCCCTGAACATTGACCGGTTCAGGGTACCAAGATTTGCGTCCGGAAATAATCAATGATTTAGAGTCCAGATTCAGGTGAGGTGCGATAGAGGTGATCGTCTCCTCATCAACTCTTCCCTCAAGTAATTCTGCAATTGATGATGATGAAATGCCTGACTTTGTAGCCAGATCCTGTACGGATATTCTTTGCCCGCGCATGGCTTTTCCAACAATATCCTCAAGAAAGTCTTCGATGCTGATCATAACAATATAATCAAAGGTTGTACGGCCCCAAATTTAATCTGTTACATTTCCTGAGTAAATATTCATTGTGCTGTTTCTCAGAAATCCAATTAGAGTTTGACCTGATTCCTTGGCGAATTCAACTGCAAGGGAACTCGGTGCGGATATGCCGGCGATTGTAGGAATACCCGCAGATAAAGATTTCTGCATCAGTTCGAAAGATATTCTTCCGCTGAGAAGTAATGTGTGGTCCGAGAGTGGCAGGAGATCTTCCATAAGCGCATGGCCTATGACTTTGTCGAGGGCATTATGCCTTCCCACATCTTCACGGATGACAACTATTTCCCCGTTTGGATCAAAGAGTGCGCTGGCGTGCAATCCACCGGTCTTTTTAAATGTTGTCTGCGCTGCAGATAATTTGTCTGGATATCCTGCGATTTCTGAAGAGGAGATTTGGTTCGATCTTTCTATTTTCGGGAAATCTATCATTACAGATTCGATTGTGGCTTTGCCGCAGACTCCACAACTCGATGAAGTAAATACATGGCGGGTAAGGTTTCCAAACTCAAAATTCACTTCTTTAGATAACAGAACACTAACGAAGTTCCCTTTTTCAGAATCATTTTCAGCGAGACTCTGACATTCAGAAATTTCAAACACATCATCTCTGCTTTTTATAATTCCTTCACTGAGAAGAAATCCTGCGGCAAGTTCACGGTCATGGCCCGGTGTCCGCATGACGATCGCTACATTTTTATCTTCTACTCGAATTTCTAGCGGCTCTTCGACAGCAACAAAATCATCGATGCTAGAAACAGATCCTGAGCTGTTTTTTCTAATATTGAAAAGCTTTGATGATTCAGTCACGAACTAGATCTCTGGAGGATAATTCATATTAGCAAAAAATTCTATTTCCGGTTCAGTAATTTTACGGGTCTTTAAAAGGCCCGCGGAAATTGCTTTATTTACAAGTTCCTGCATGGATAAAGATCCTGACAGGAATTGATTTTTGGCTAGTTCGATTATTTCTTTTGGGTAAACAGCTGCCAGTGGTTCGCTCATCTCATTTGCGTGAACTGGTACTGAGCCGCTGCCTGAACATACGAGCTCGCCCAAAAAACTTATTGGCATTTGAGGCATATCAACGGCCAAAATGAGAACTCTTTCTATTTTTGTTGCATTTAAGCAGTCGATTAGTGCTCCGAGGGGGCCTCTGTCAGGCTCAGAGTCTAACACTACTTTGTAATTTGTTTCAAAATGCTGTTCATTGTTCGCTGATATAATTATCTCTGAAGGCATTAGTTGCTCAATCTTGTGCACCTGATGACGCCACAGGGGTGTCCCATTGATTTGATGGAAGGCCTTATCTGTGCCGAACCGCTCTGAACGGCCTCCTGCCATGACTGCTGCTGCGAAAGGAGAGTTCACTTAGCTGGTTCTACTTTCTTTTCGCAAGGTTCCGCTCGTGAGTATTTTTGCTCTGAGCCCGCCCCGCCCTTTCATTGCCTCCTCTGCTCCTGGAGCAACGGCACCATTCATCCAGTAGCATGGTGCAGCTTCTTGAGTCCCAAGAAAATCAATTCCTTGAACACTGAATGCCTTTCCAATTAATGAGTTAAGATCTGTTCCGCTCACAATGATGTTTCTCCGGAAAACAGATGGGCACAAATCGGCAAGTCCAAATTGTTTCCCAATGTCTTCAAATACTTCGAGAGAGAAAAAAGTGATCTGTCCTTTGTAGTCAGGTTTATAATTATAAAAACGGTCCCCAATAATTCCCATTCCTTTTTCGCATTCCACTTCATCAAGCTCAATCATTGGGTAATCGCCAGGATCTTTGCCGTGATGGCCATAGAAGTTATGTTTTTCAGCTATGTAGATGTGATGAACGGTCATCTTTTTATCAAATAAATTAAAACTCTTTGCTTCCATGACTGCGATTCTTTGCGTTGGACTCATTGATTCCGTTTTGAATACTTTTTTCAAATTCTTCAGTCAGTTTGAGGATCGTGTCTTTTGAAACTTTTTCTTTTGGGTTAACATAATTTCTTAAATCAATTGGCTGACATATTTTTGCTAGTACTTTCCTTTTACCAGCGGGCGGGGCCCATACTGAATAAATGTCCTCACGGAGGCGGGCCACAGTTTCTGCTATCCTGTCAAGGCTTGGATTATTGGTAGCGTAGCCTCCAGAGTAGCCAAGTATTCGAAGGGCCAGCATTGCTTCATCTGCCAAATCGGTCGCATGAGCATGTTCCTGTTGTTTTTCCATATCAATTCTAATTGAATGAATTTTAGATCGGATTTTTCGTATTCTGGAAATTAGAGTTTGTTCGATATTGGATTTGATCCCGGCTTCTTCTTCTAATTTGATAATTATTTGTTCAACAGCGTCATTGATAAGATTGTCAACATTGGTGTTGTTTTCTGGGAGGCTATGGCCGTGTTTTTGTAGATATTCTGAAAGTGTGAGGATGCTGATTCGGGTAATTTCCTCCATGATTGGTTTCTCAGTGGAAAGTGAAGTGTTATACTTCTGAGCTATTTCCTTGAGATCCGAAATTACATTTTCGCGCACATCCTCAACGAAGGTGTATTTTAAGGATATTGGTACAGCATAGACCGGTTCATCTTCACCTAACTTATGCTGAGCCCGAAGCCCGATGTAAGCGGCGCCCTCAGCGAAAGGAGTCACCCGGTCATTGCAGAAATAAACATTTCCCTCAGGGAAAATGACAAGTGGGTATTGCCCCTCATCCAGTATTTGAGCTGCACATTTCATGGCCTTTCTGTCACTACCTTCACGGTCAACACTGAATGCTCCTGTCCTCTGCATGAACCAAGAAATAAATTTGCTTCTGGCAAAGACATCATAAGCAGCCATGAAGGATGGTTTCTTATCCATTCTTCTACAGATTTCATTAATTACCTGAGGATCGCTGTGGGTCGGATGATTGGGAAGAATAATGAATCTGGCATTACGCTCCTCAGCTGTTTTCTGAAATTCCTTTAACCCATCAACATTGATTTCTTTTAGTCGGTGATTTCGGCACTTCAGCCCGATGAAACGATTCACTAACCTTCCCAAACCAATGATCAAATTATTTGGTTTTGGAGGGACGAATTTATATGGAAGATCACTAAACTCAAGCATGATCCATTTAAGCTAATTGTTTATGATAAGTTACAGTTTTAGTTTTTGGTGCAGTTCCTGTAAGTATGCAATTTTTCTATTGTAGTCTGCAAGTATTTCAG